>MFQT01000009.1 GCA_001783145.1 Candidatus Magasanikbacteria bacterium RIFOXYB2_FULL_38_10 | reverse complement strand
TACGAGCGCCTCCGGTCAGACTAACAGCGGATCTACCGCTCAGGATTCACCAGATGCCGCTAATAATTCTTCAACGGATCCGGTGGGCAATGATCCTTTGTCTTCTGCGGAAGAAACAATCGACGGAGAAAATACCGCTCCTTTGGGCAATGAAAATAATTCTACGAATGCGGACAACAATCCTTCGGCTGATTCTGCTGATAATCAAGAGACTTCTCCGCCAACTGAGCCTTTGGTTGCCAATGAAAATTCCAATTCTCCCGCGCCAATACCTGTGGAACAAACACCTGTGGCGGAAACTTCGCCGCCCACCGCAAAAGATCCTCCCGCAGAATCTGCGCCTTTGTCAGCTCCAAGTCCTGATACCGGTGAAACGGCCACAAATTAAAAATCCCCTTTAAAGGGGATTTTTTGTGATTCAAGAGGCTGCGAACAGCGCCCCCACTTTTTTCAAACAGTGGTTTTTTGGTCTCACTAAATTTCGTTGAAAATTTAGTGGAACTTCGCTTCCCCCTTATTGCGGGAAGTTAAGTTAATGACCTAACTCCTATTTGTTTTTGTGAAGCTTGCCCGCAGCCCCTTGATTCCCAAGACAAATTTATTAAGGGCTAGAGTTTATTATAAAGTAAAATCAGCAAATTTTCAAGATGGATTTCTAGTGACGAAGAGGGAAATTTTTTTGAAAACAAAAGCCGACCCATATAAAAATAAGGGCCGGCTTTTTGAGGTAAGATCTGCAAAATTTAGGAGGATAGAAGGTCTGGTACGCATTCCTGCAAGCAGGAAGTCATCCAGGAATGGACATTTTTTAGGTTCAAGCGAAGTCTTGACCCCCCTGGCCTAAAAAAAATCCGGCAACTAATCTTGGGCCTGTTGGCTTGTTTAGTCGTTTATCTACCCCTCCTTAATTTTGGAGAACTTGGCAAAAAATAATGCAAAACCCTCAAAATTAAAGAGGATAGATGATCCAGTTTTTTCTCTAAATAAATAGAGAGTGTTCTGGAAAAGGAATGAACCTAGAGGCAAGCGAAGTTATTCACCTCGCTATATTGCCCTATTTTCATCCCGCCGATTACCTCGCCCTCCTTGGCTACTTAATCGGTTATCTTTCCCCTCCTTAATTTTAAGGATTTTTGGCTTATTTTAGCGTTTTAATGAACTTGTTTTGGCTTCTTCATCTTCAGAACATATTAGTATAGCACATTTTTCCACAGTTGTCAAGACCTTTAGTCACTTTTGGTGGACACTTTTATTAACAATCTATTTTTTTAGGCTAATTTAAGCTAAAAAATAAATCTTGACAAAGTTAAATAAAAAGATTTGACAAAAGTTTTTTTTTGCTGTACACTCTATTCAATCTTTGAATGGACCTAAGCCCCGAATAACGGGGAAAGGGGCTGTTCGCAAGGAACATTTACATGATTTCCCTTGCAATTTTCTCAAAAAACAATCAATAGAGGTTTGTACAACTCCAGAAAAATGAATCTGGAGAGTTTTTGTTTCTGCTTTGAGTGTAGTATATAAGGATAAAATTAAACCGGATATAAGAGTATTTAAGGCTGTGGGTTTTCCAATTACAAAATTATTTTATAAAAAATTAAAAACTAAGTATAAAAAAATTATGTCTTCCTCCACCAATATTTTAAAACCCAGAATTCATTTAAGAGAACAAGAAGAAGTAATGGATTTGCCCAATCTCATTTCCGTACAAAAAGATTCTTATGATTGGTTTTTAAAAACAGGCGTGAGGGAACTTTTTGACGAGGTCTCTCCAATTCAAGATTTTACCAATCGCGATTTGGAATTATATTTTGGTGAATACTATCTGGATGCACCCAAATTTGATGAAATTATTTGCCGCAACCGCAACATTACTTATGAAGCGGCCTTGCGTGTTAAGGCGCGCTTAACTAACAAAAGGACAGGTGAAAGCAAAGAGCAGGAAGTTTTTATGGGTGATTTTCCCGTCATGACCAAAACCGGCACCTTTATTATTAACGGTATTGAACGCGCGGTGGTTTCCCAGCTTATCCGTTCTGCCGGTGTTTTTTTTACTTCAGAAATTTTTCGCGGCCATCGTTATTACGGTGCCAAAATTATTCCCAACCGCGGCGCTTGGGTGGAAATTGAAACCGATTCCAACAATGTAATTTGGTGTAAAGTGGATAGAAAGCGCAAAGCCCCTATTACTATGTTGCTCCGCGCTTTTGGTTTTGGCAGTGATGAAGAAATTAGAAAATTATTTAAAGATGTAGATACTCACCCGCAAGTTAGATTCATAGAAAACACCTTGGCCAAAGACACTTCTAAAGATGAAGACTCCGGTCTTATTGGCATTTATCAAAGGATCCGTCCGGGCGATTTGGCTACCGCTGATAACGCGCGTTCTCTTATTCACGCCATGTTTTTTAATTTTGATCGTTATGATTTTTCCGCTGTCGGCCGCTATAAATTTAATCAACGTTTTGCCGTTAAAGAAGAAATTGATGTTCACGACAGAAGGTTCCGCACTTTAACCAAAGAAGATTTAGCTACCATCATTAAAGAAATCATTCATTTAAATATTACACAGGAAGAAGCGGATGATATTGACCATTTGGGTAACCGTCGCGTTAGGGCCGTGGGCGAACTGGTACAAAATCGCTTAAGAGTTGGTTTGGCCAGAATGGAGAGAATCGTCAAAGATAGAATGAGTACTATGGATGTGGGGGCTTTGACTCCCAATAAACTGATCAACGCGCGTCCGGTAATGGGTGTCACCCGCGAGTTTTTTATGTCCTCCCAACTTTCTCAGTTTATGGATCAAACCAATCCACTTGCCGAATTGGAACATAAAAGAAGGTTGTCGGCCATGGGTCCTGGCGGTTTGTCTAGGGACCGCGCCGGTTTTGATGTGCGCGACGTGCATACCACCCACTACGGCAGAATTTGTCCTATCGCCACTCCGGAAGGCCCTAACATTGGTCTGGTCACTCACTTAGCCTCTTACGCCAAAGTTAATCAGTTTGGTTTTATGGAGACCCCATTCCGTAAGGTTTTAAGGGAAGTTAAAAACGATTCTAAATTAACTGAAGGCGAGAAATTACAGGAAGATGTTTTAGATGCCAAAGGTAAACTGGTAGGCAAAAAAGATGAAAAAATTACCAAAGACTTGGCCAAAGACTTGGCCAAGTTGGATTTAGAAATTGTTAAAGTAAAACCACGCGTCACTAAAGAAATTGTTTGGCTTAATGCTTTTATGGAAGAAAAAGGCACTACCACTTCCGCTAACACTTTACGCGATAAAGAAGGTTATTTTATACATGATAAAGCCGAAGTTAGAAAGCACGGCGAACCTAGTTTTGAAGATGTTACCACTATAGATTATGTAGATGTGGCTCCTAACCAAATTGTTTCTGTGGCCACTTCTTGCATTCCCTTTTTGGAGCACGATGATTCTGTTCGCGCCCTTATGGGTACTAATATGCAGCGTCAGGCCGTGCCTTGTATTGCTCCCGAAGCACCGTTGGTTGGTACAGGTATGGAAAAACGCGCCGCTATGGATTCCGGCCATATTTTTATCGCTGAAAATGATGGCGTGATTGCTGAAGTGGATGGCGGTAAAGTTCAGATTTTAGAAGATGGCGGGGGATTGCGTACTTTCCAATTAAATAAATTTGTTCGTTCTAATGCCTCTACTTGCTTTAATCAACATCCCGTAGTCACTCGCGGACAGCGTGTTAAAGCCGGTGATATTTTAACCGATGGTCCGGCTATTTCTCAAGATGGTGAGTTGGCCTTGGGGCAAAATATTTTGGTAGCCTTTATGATTTGGGACGGCTACAATTTTGAAGATGCTATTATTATTTCCGAAAGATTGGTACAAAAAGATCGTTTCACTTCCATTCATATTGAAAATTACACTACGGATGTGCGTGAAACCAAACTGGGGCCGGAATTGGTTACCTCGGATATTCCCAATGTCAGTGAGGAAAAATTAAAAAATTTGGATTCCGAAGGTATTATTCGCATTGGCGCCAAAGTAAAATCCGGTGATATTTTGGTTGGTAAAATTACTCCTAAGGGTGAAACCGAACTTTCCGCTGAAGAAAAATTATTACGCGCCATTTTTGGCGAAAAAGCTCGTGATGTACGCGACTCCTCTTTATATTTGGAGCACGGCGAACACGGCACAGTAGTAGACGTTAAAATTTTCTCTGCGGAAAACGGCGATAAATTACCGCCGGGAGTTATTAAATCCGTTCAAGTTTCTATTGCGGACATGAGAAAAATTCAAGTGGGCGACAAAATGGCGGGCCGTCATGGCAATAAAGGTATTGTTTCCAAAATCGTGCCAGTGGCCGATATGCCTTTTTTAGCCGATGGTACTCCCGTGGACATTATTTTGAGCCCTCTCGGCATTATTTCCCGTATGAATTTGGGACAGATTATGGAAACTGTTTTAGGTTCCGCCGCCAATAAATTCAGATACAAGGTGGCTTCACCGGTTTTAGCCGGTATTTCCGAAGAAAAAATTACTGAGGAATTAAAACGAGCCGGTTATGATCCCGATGGTCAGGCTCAGCTTTATGACGGTCGCACCGGCGAGTCCTTTGATCATCAAAGCACCATTGGTTATATTTATATGTTAAAGCTTAATCACATGGTGGAAGACAAAATTCATCAACGCTCCATTGGTCCTTATTCTTTAATTACTCAACAGCCTCTTGGCGGTAAGGCGCAATTTGGCGGCCAGAGATTTGGTGAAATGGAGGTGTGGGCTTTGGAAGGCTATGGCGCCGCCGCCACTTTGCAAGAAATTTTGACCATTAAATCCGATGACGTAGCCGGACGCGCCAAGGCTTACGAATCTATTATTAAGGGAGAGCCGATCACTCGCTTGGCTATTCCCGAATCCTTTAATGTTCTAGTAAGAGAATTAAAAGGCTTAGGTTTAGATGTGGAATTGTTGAAAAAGAGAGAAGGTAAGAAAGAAGTTGAATATGATGTAGTTAAAGAAGGTGCGGAGGAAGAAATTCTGAAACAAGAAGAAAAAAACTAAAAATATAAAAATCTATATCTAAAAATATGTTTAAAGATACCTTACTAGAATTTGATGCCATCCGTTTAAAACTGGCTTCACCCGAGACTATTAAAGAATGGTCTTATGGGGAGGTCACCAAGCCGGAAACCATTAACTACCGTACGCAAAATCCGGAAAAGGGCGGCTTGTTTGCCGAAGAAATTTTTGGCCCTACCAAAGATTGGGAGTGCTATTGTGGCAAATATAAAAAGATTCGCTATAAAGGAATTATTTGCGACAAATGCGGCGTAGAGGTGACGCACTCTTCAGTGCGTCGTGAAAGAATGGGACATATTGTGTTAGTTTCTCCCACTTCTCATATTTGGTTTTTGCGCTCCACTCCTTCCAAATTAGGATTGGTTTTAGATGTTTCACTTCAAAAATTGGAACGCGTTATCTATTTTGTGGATTTTATCATTACTTCTGTTGATGAAAATTTAAAACAAGAAACCGATTTGAAATTGAAAGAAGAATATAAAAACAAACGCAAACAGATAGAAAATGAATTTCAAGCTAAAATTAAAAATACGGCCGGCACCAAGGCGCAAGAAGAAAAAATGTTGCAGGAAAAAGAAAGGAAATTAGCCGCTTTAGAAGCCGATTATTTGTCTGCTCAAGCGGAAATTAAAAAAATAGAGCCGTTAAATGTTTTATCAGAAATTGAATATCAGGAACTGTCTTTGCGTTACGGTCATATTTTTGAAGCCGGTATTGGCGGTGAAGCGGTAAGGGATTTGCTGGCCACAATTAATTTGGAAAAAACCATTGAAGAATTATCTGCGGAAATTAAAGAGGCTCCACCGGCAAGACAAGAAAGATTAGTTAAGCGTTTGAAGCTTTTTAAGAGCATGCTCCGTAATAAAATCAGGCCGGAATGGATGATTATGACCACTGTGCCGGTTATTCCACCGGATTTACGTCCTATGGTGGCTTTGGATGGCGGTCGTTTTGCCACTTCTGATTTGAATGATTTGTATCGCCGAGTTTTGAATCGTAATAATCGTTTAAAAAGATTGATTGAATTAAACGCCCCGGAAATTATTTGCCGCAATGAAAAAAGAATGTTGCAGGAAGCCGTGGATGCTTTAATTGACAATAGCGCGAGGCAAAGTAAGACAGTGGCCGCTTCTACCGGCCAGAGACGCCAATTAAAATCTTTGGCAGATATTCTAAAAGGCAAACAAGGCCGCTTTAGACAAAATTTGCTCGGTAAAAGAACCGATTATTCCGGCCGTTCGGTTATTGTGGTAGGTCCGGAATTAAATATGGATCAATGTGGTTTGCCTAAACGCATGGCTTTGGAATTGTTCAAACCTTTTGTCATGAGCAAAATTATTGAAAGAGGTTTGGCGCATAATGTGCGCTCCGCCTCCAGATTTATGGAAGCCGATCATGACGAGGTTTGGGATATTTTGGAAGAAGTCACTAAAGATACCTTTGTCTTGTTGAATCGCGCTCCAACCTTGCATCGCCTGGGTATTCAGGCCTTTAGGCCAATTTTAATGGAAGGCAAGGCTATTCGTTTGCATCCTTTGGTTTGTACCGCCTTCAATGCGGATTTTGATGGAGACCAGATGGCTGTGCATGTTCCCTTAACCGAACAAGCTAGATACGAGGCTAAGGAGATTATGCTTTCCACTAAAAATTTATTAAAACCAGCCACAGGTTCCCCCATTGTCACTCCTAAACAGGATATTGCCTGGGGTGTGTTTTATCTTACTTCACTTGATGATAGGCTTACCGCCGATAAATTAAAATCTTTTACCAACATTAGAGAAGCGGAAATGGCCTATAAATTGCGCCAGATTAAATTACAGCAAAAGATTTTAGTGCGCTTTGATGATTTAAGCAAATTTCCCAAAGATACCAAATCTTTAATTGAGACCACCATGGGTAGAATTTTATTTAATCAGGTTTTGCCCGATGGTATGCCTTATTACAATGAAATTGTGCCGGTAAAAAAATTAGGTGAAATTGTAAAGACCGCTCTGGAAATGTTTGGTTTTGAAAAAACCGCTTTAATGTTGGATCAAATAAAAACTTTAGGTTACAAATACATTACCAAATCCGGTTATTCTTTGAATATGCATGACTTTCCTAAACTGACTGCCAAAAAAGCCATTATTGATGAGGGTGATAGACAAGTGGCGGAAATTGAAGGACAGTACGCGGAAGGTTTACTGACCGATCAGGAAAGACATGTTAAAATTATTGAAGTTTGGACAAAAACTAAAGATGAGGTGGTAAAAATCAGCCGCACTGCTTTGGATCCTTACTCCTCCGTTTCTTCCATTATTGAATCCGGTGCCCGCGGTTCTTGGGGACAGCTTACCCAGGTCATTGGTATGAAAGGCTTGGTGACCAACCCGGCCGGTAAAATTATAGAATTGCCGGTGAAGGGAAGCTTTAAGGAAGGTTTTGATGTTATTGAATATTTCATTTCCACTCACGGTGCCAGAAAAGGTTTGACTGATATGGCTCTTAGAACCGCCAATGCCGGTTATTTGACTCGCCGCTTGGTGGATGTGGCTCAAGATATTATTATTCATGCTGAAGATTGCGGATCGGATGAAGGCGTGATGTTAACAATTAAAGATAGCGAAGAAATTGGTGAAAAAATCGGCAACCGCGCTTTTGGCCGCGTAGTTTTGCATGATGTGATTAATCCTCAAACCAAAAAAGCCATTGTCAAAAAGGATGAATATGTTAATGAAAAGCAGGCTAGAGAAATTGATAAAGCCAAAGTGGATGATATAAAAGTTAGAAGCGTTTTGCATTGCCGCTTAGCCAAGGGCGTTTGTCAAAAATGTTATGGCTATGATTTAGGCAAGAGCCAGCCGGCAGAATTTGGCACCGCTGTAGGTATCATTGCCGCCCAATCTATCGGTGAACCTGGTACACAGCTGACACTCCGCACCTTTCATACCGGTGGCGTGGCTTCCGATGAAGATATTACTCAAGGTTTGCCTCGCGTGGAAGAATTATTTGAAATTCGTCCGCCTAAGAAAAAAGCCTTTATTGCCGATGTGGCCGGCCGCGTGGAAATTGCTTCGGTGGAAAAAAGAATTATAGAAGGGCCTGACGGGGAAAAGATTTTTGAAGGTCGCTTTGGTCAAAAAGTTATTAAAATTAAATTTGCCGATGTTGGCGAATCTGTTTATGATGTTGGCAAAGGAGATACGGTGGCAGTGGAAAATGGCGCCGCGGTTAAAGGAAATGCTTTGCTGATTACTAAAAAGGATGGCACAGAAATAAAAGCCGTTCGGCCCGGTAATGCCGTGGTGGAAGGTAAGAAAGTTAAAATTATAGGCGAAGTGGAAGGTGAAAATGAATACATTATTCCCAGCGGTTATGTTTTGTGGGTAAAAACCGGCGACTTGGTTGGAGTGGGCGATCAGTTGACTGATGGGCATTTAGACTTGAGTTTACTTTATCAGTTGCGCGGCAAAGAAGCTGTACAAAAGTATATTAAAGATGAAATTCAGGATATTTATTCTTCCCAGGGTCAGAAGTTGAATGATAAACATATTGAGGTAATCATCAAACAGTTATTTTCTAGAGTCTATATTACTCAATCTGGAGATACAGAATTATTGCCGGGCGAAATTGTGGAACGCGCTTCCTTTTTGGACGAAAATACTCGTGTTAAAAAAACCAACGGCAAGATGGCCGAGGGAGATGAATTACTTTTGGGCATTACCAAAGTTTCCTTGTCTACCGATTCGTTCCTCTCCTCTGCCTCTTTTCAAGAAACGGCTCGCGTATTAATCAATGCGGCTATCACCGGTAAGGTGGATAGATTGGAAGGCTTAAAAGAAAATGTTATTATTGGTCGCCAGATTCCAGCCGGTACCGGGTTTAGAAAAAAGTAAAATAAAAACCCCTCCTTATGTGGAGGGGTTTTTAAAGAAAAAATATGTCCAAACATTCCAAATGGTCAAAAATCAAAAATCAAAAATTTTCTGCTGATGTTAAAAAAAGCGCTACTTTTACCAAGTTTATTAGGGGTATTGCGGTAGCGGCTCGCGAAGGCGTAGATCCGGCTAAGAATTTTAAGTTGCGTATGGCCTTGGACTCTGCCAAAGCCGCCGGAGTGCCCAAAGATACGATTGATCGCGCTTTGGCCAGGGCTTCTGGCGAGGGTGAGGCTTTGGAAGAGGCTTTATATGAAGCTTTGGGTCCGGGAAAAGTTGGCATTATGATTGAGGCGGTGACTAATAATAAAAATCGCACTTTTAATGATTTGCGTAAACTTTTAGATGATCATGGTGGAGTTTTAGGCCAAAGCGGGACTGTGGGGTGGCAGTTTACCAGGTTTGGAGTGGTACGTTTGAATGTTTCTAAAAATGATAATTTGGAATTACAATTGATTGATTTGGGAGCTGAGGATATTAAAGAAGAAGATGGTGGCTTAACCATTTATACTCAAGTGCCTAATTTTCAGAATTTATTAGAAGGTTTGGAAAAAATGGGTTTAAAACCGGAATATCAAGGTTTGGAGTGGGTGGCTAAAGAGCCTGTGGAAGTTGATGAAACAGTTCATGGTAAATTGGAAAAATTATATGAAGATTTAGATGAGGCAGATGATGTTCAAAATTACTACACCAGTGAAGCTTAAAGAAAAATCGTTCCTAAGGGAGCGGTTTTTTTTGATTTAAAAATTATGGTATAATTTTGGTGTAATTTACTTACTTGTTGCTTAAATATAAAAGTAAATATGGCTGGTAAAGTTAAAAAGATTTTAGGTATTGATCCGGGATTCCACAGGATGGGTTACGGAGTGATAGAATCAATTGGTTCTAAAATTAAAATGATCGATTACGGTTCTACGGAAACTTCTAAAACCAAAAGTATAGGAGAACGTATTTTAGAAATTTCTTGCGTTTTGCGTGAAATAATAAAAAAACATCAGCCGGACAGTTTAATTTTGGAAGAATTATTCTTTTTTAAGAATTTAAAAACCGCCATCAACGTAGCTCAGGCGCGCGGTGCTATTATTTTGGTGGCTGAGGAGTGTTGCCTGCCGGTAGTAGAACTAACTCCCTTGCAGGTGAAACAGTCTGTCACTGGTTTTGGTAGGGCGGAAAAAGGACAGATTCAAAAAATGGTCAAAACCTTGCTTAATTTAAAAGAAATTCCTAAACCAGATGATGCGGCCGATGCTTTGGCGATTGCTATTGCGGGAAGTAGCTGGGTAAAATATGAATAATACAAATCAAGAAATCGCAAAAATTTTTCGCCACATCGCTTTTATTCTAGAAGTTCAAGGCGTGGCTTTTAAACCCCGCGCTCACGAACGAGCCGCTGAAAGTTTAGAAAATTTAAACCAAGACGTTTTGGCTTTGTATAACATTGGCGGTGTTAAGGCTTTACTAGAAATTCCGGCGGTTGGCAAAGGTCTGGCCGATCATATTGAAGAATACATTAAAACCAAAAAAATCACCGAATACGAAAAGTTACGTAAAAGTTTTCCTGTAGATATTGAAGAATTGTCTTCGGTGGAAGGTTTGGGGCCAAAAAAAGTTAAGGAACTTTATGAAAAATTAGGGGTGAAGAATTTGATAGATCTAGAAAAAGCAGTGCAGCAGGGAAAGGTGGCAGACTTAGAAAGATTTGGTCAAAAAAGTGAGGAAAATATTAAAAAAGGAATTGAATTTTTAAAAAAATCCACCGGACGCGTACCTTTGGGGCATATTTTACCTTTGGTTAGAGAAATTGAAAGTAAACTTAGCGCAGTTAGTGGAGTAAAAAAAGTGGTGGTTGCAGGGTCAGTTAGACGCTTCCAAGAAACTGTGGGGGATATAGATTTGCTCGCTACTTCCACCCATCCTAAAAAAGTAATGGAGGTTTTTGCCAATTTGCCAGAGGTGCAAAGCGTTTATGCTAAGGGCTTAACCAAAACTTTAGTGCGCCTTAAAATTGGGTTGGACGCGGATTTGCGCGTGGTTGCACCCGAGTCTTTTGGCGCCGCCTTGCAATATTTTACCGGAGATAAAAATCATAATGTTAAGTTGCGAGTGATCGCTATAAAAAAAGGATACAAATTGAATGAGTATGGTTTGTTTAAGGGTACAAAAAATATCGCCTGCAAAACAGAAGAAGAAATTTATGAAAAGTTAGAAATGGATTGTCCGGCTCCTGAATTGCGCAGGGATAGTGGAGAAATTGAAGCGGCGCAGAAGCGGAAACTTCCCAAAATTATTCCTTTTGGATCCTTAAAAGGTGATTTGCAAACTACCACTAATTGGACTGACGGCACTGTCTCTATAAAAGAAATGGCCCGGGCGGCGCAAAAATATGGTTTAGAATATATTGCCATTACCGACCACACCAAAAGTTTGGCAATGGCTAATGGTTTAAATGAAAAGAGTTTGGCCGAGCAGTGTAAAGAAATTGATAAGTTAAATGCACAAAATAAAAATTTTAAAATTATCAAAAGCGCGGAAGTAAACATTAACAAAGATGGGACTTTAGATATTGATGATATTACTTTAGCTAAGTTGGAAATTGTCAGCGCGGCTGTACATTCCTCTTTTAAGATGAAAAAAGAAGAAATGACTAAAAGAATTATTAGGGCGTTTGAACATCCTTTGCTAAATATTTTGTTTCACCCTACTGGTAGGCTAATCAATCGCCGCGAACCTTATGAACTGGATATGGAAAGAATAATTAAGGCCGCCAAGGCCAATAATGTGGCTTTGGAGCTAGACTGTTTTCCCGATAGGATGGATTTAAAAGATATCTATATTAGGCAAGCCGTGGCTAGGGGAGTAAAAATCGCCATTGATACAGATGCCCATCATCCCAGTCACTTTCAATTTTTAGAGCTCGGAATTGGTACAGCCAGGCGTGCTTGGGTTAAAAAGGAAGATGTAATCAACACGTGGCCATTGGAAAAATTGTTAAAATGGGCTAGAGATAAAAGGCTTTAAACAGGGTGTTTAAAAGAGTTGACGATTGGAAAGTTTTTTGGTTTAATATAGCTACTTGCCGCTGTGGTGAAATGGTATACACACTACACTTAAAATGTAGCGCCCTCAAGGCATGCCGGTTCGAGTCCGGCCAGCGGCACCAAGATTTAAAAAAAAGCAGCTTTTTAGCTGCTTTTAAAATTGCGTGATGAACTGTTTTAATTCTTTCATCTTTTTTTGCATCGCCTTTTGTCCTTCTTCCATAAAATCTTTACCGTCTAAGAAGTGTTCTATTCCTAGTAAAGTATTGTCGTGAATGTGTGGCGTTACTATTATATCTGCCAAATTAGAATCTTTCTCCGCCAAATGAAAACGGGCAATATCTAAGAGTGGTCCTATCAAAGAAGGGATATGTACCGTTTTATATTTTTTGGGTTGATGCAGATAATGATCCAAATTAACCCCAATAACAATATCTGCACCCATTTTTTTAACCACTTGCACTGGGACGGGCTGGCTTAAACCGCCATCAACTAATAATTTTCCCTCACGACGCAAGGGTTTAAATAATACAGGAATGGAAAAACTGGCTTGCAGGGCGGAAACAAAATCGCCTGTATTAATAATTTCTGTCTCTCCTGTTTCTATGTCCGTAGCCACTGCGCAAAAGGGAATTAACAAATTTTTAAAATCTTTAGCTGCTAAATTTTTTCTTAAAAAGTCAGCCATTTTTTTGCCATTGATAATTCCACCATTAAAGCCGGCAAAATCAGTTAGAAAATCAAAAATTTTTCTCCAAGTGTTGGAGGATATCAGTTCTCTGGCAACTTTTATGTCTTTGGTGGCGGAGTAAATTCCGCCAATCACTGCTCCAGCACTGGATCCGGCGATATAATCAATGGTAATGCCGTTTTTTTCTAACACCTCTATTACGCCAATATGAGCAAGACCTCTGGATCCGCCGCTACCCAGGGCCAGGCCAATTTTAGGTTTATTTGGTTTCATGTAGTTAAGTTTAGCATAAAAATTTGTTTAAAGTAAGCGGATAAAATTTCGGGTTTAATATTTGACCAGTATCTTAACATATGTTAAGATACTAACATATGATTAACAACAACAAAAAATACCTATCTACAATAGAATTAGCCAAAATATTGGGCGTCAGTAGAATCACGATTTTTAACCGCGTTAAAAAAGGAATGATCAAAGCTGAAAAAATCGGTCGAAATTTTGTAATAAATCAACAGGATTTGCCGGAAATTTTAGGTAATAATCTAACGCGAAAAGATAAAGAAGAAATTGAAAAAGCTGTTAAGAAAACAGTCGCCGAATACGGGGAAACATTAAAGTTATTGGGGAAAGAATAATATGAAAAAAATAACCTTAAAAGAGGTTGAATTTTTGGCACTCAATTTAGCAAAAGAGATGATGGCTTGGAATGAACCGATACCTGATTTTGGAACCAGATTTCCAAATATTTTAGAGAGTTGTCTGGCCGGACCATTTTATTCATTTCAAGGCAAAAATTTATATCACGGAACGGTAGAGCAGTCTTCCATATTATTTTATCTGATGATAAAGAATCATCCTTTTCAAAATGGCAATAAAAGAATTGCCATGACGACTCTATTCGTATTTTTATATAAAAGGAAAAAATGGCTTAAAGTGGATAATCAAGAATTGTATAATTTTGCAAAATGGGTGGCGGAAAGCAATCCTAAATTAAAAGATGAAACTGTAAAAGCGATAGAAAAGTTTGTTAAGACCTATATAACAGACCTAAAATGATCCTGTCTTATAAAGACACCTCTTAAAAAAACGGTCAAATTTTTTTGATTGCCAAAATATCCTTAAACTGCTATAATTTAGCATTATGGAACGCGTTGTTTCCCCTCAAGTTAAAGAAGATGAAATTAAATTAGACACCACTTTGCGCCCACAAAGTTTGGGTGAATTTGTAGGCCAAGAAAGAATCAAAGGTAATTTGCAAATTTTTATTGATGCAGCCAAAGGACGAGGTGAAACCATTGAACATGTTTTGTTGTATGGCAATCCGGGATTAGGCAAAACCACTCTGGCGCACATCATTGCCAAAGAAATGGGCGCTAACATTAAAGTGACTTCTGGTCCGGCTTTGGAGAGAGTAGGTGATTTGGCTGCCATTTTAACTTCACTAGAGACCGGTGATATTTTATTTGTTGATGAAATTCATCGCATGAATAAAACCATTGAAGAGGTTTTGTATCCGGCTTTGGAAGATTATGCTTTGGATATTATTATTGGCAAGGGCCCGGGCGCCAGGACTTTAAGAGTGGATTTGAATAGGTTCACCTTAATTGGCGCCACTACCAAAATGAGTTTGCTCTCTGGCCCTTTGCGGGATCGCTTTGGTGCTATTTATCATTTAAACTATTATGAAGAACCAGAGATTGAACAAATTGTAAATCGTAGTTCCAAAATTTTAGACATTGCTTTAGAAAAAAAATCCGCAGAAATGATTGCTTCTTCGGCACGTCGCACTCCCAGAATTGCCAATCGTTTATTAAAACGTGTGCGTGATTTTGCTCAAGTAAAAGGCGATGGGGTTATTACAGAAGATTTGGCCAGAGAGGCTTTAAAAATGTTAGAAATTGATGAGGCAGGACTAGACCAAATTGACCGGCTTATTTTGGAAGTGATGATTAACAAATTTGATGGTGGGCCAGTGGGATTAAATACCTTGGCCGCGGCTACAGCCGAAGAGATAGAAACAATAGAAGAAATTTATGAACCGTTTTTATTGCAACGCGGACTTATTAATCGCACGCCACGCGGCCGCATTGTGACCGGTCTTGCCTATAAACATTTGGGTCTTCAAGCACCCACTCAACAAAATTTAATTTAATTTATATGGCTTTCCCTCTTTATTATCTCTTATTTCCCTTAGCTGTTTTTGGCGCAATTTATGCGATTTTTGTTTTAATGGACTTATATCATCTGGCCAGTTTTGCCGAAATGCATTTTACCAGCTTTGTAATGACTTTTATTTTTTTAGCCGGTGTGGCTTATATTTGTTTTTGGGGTTGGACATTTTTAGCTCCTTTAAATTGGAATGAGACTGTTACTATTTTCAACGGTATTACTTTTAATGCCCCTACTTACTAAACATATGTTATACAGCCAAGTCATTAAACAAAAAAATTACGAGAAAATAATGCATTTATTGCGCCGCGACATTATCACCCTTATCCCCTATGTTTTATTTTTGTTTTTACTTTTAGCAGTAGAGTTGGGCATTTATTATTTGTTAAAAAATTTATTTCCCGAATTGTTTTTAAAGAATTTTACTTTAGCCATTTTATATCTGGTGGCTTTTATTTATACTTTATCTGTTTGGCTGTTTTTTTACACTGCTTTTGTTAATTATTTTTTGGATATGTGGATTATTACCAATGACCGAATTGTAGATATTAGACAAAAAGGTTTGTTTGCCAGAGTGGTGGCCGAGTTAGATTTGTTTAGAGTACAAGATGTCACCTCGGAGGCCCACGGAATTTTTGCCACTATGTTTGATTTTGGCAATGTTTATATTCAAACTGCCGGCGAGCAAGAGCGTTTTGTCTTTTATAACATTCCCGAACCTCACAAAATTAGGGAGGCGATTATTAGGTTAGCTGATGAAGACAGAAAATTTCACAATGCCGATATGATGAAGGAACAGTAAAGAGAAACAAAAAATCCCTTTAAAGGGATTTTTTGTTTAATACATTTTCTGCAAATCTATACCGGTGTAGTAGTATTTTAAAATATCATCCCAATTGGACCCATCCTTGGCACGGTATAACCCGTCGCGAGCAGACATACCTACCCCGTGTCCCCATTGGGTTTTGCCTTTATCATAAGGGGTGGTAACTGCTACCAACCAGGGTTTTTCCGCGCCCCACACCGCTTTGGCGCTTTTAGTTTTGCCGTTGGAGCGGGCAAAATAAGGCGTATCGGCCGGTTCGTTATTATAAGTGGCTACAAAGCCACGAGTTTCTTCTATCGCTATAACCATGTTGGGTGAAATTTTTTCTCTTACATATCCTCTATAAACCTGATCATTATCCGCGTCTAAATCAAAATGGCCCAGCAAATGACGGCCGGGGTTTTTAAGTTGATAATAGGCATAGCTTCTTTCTGCCACTGCCATGGCCTTTAAGAATTCTGTTGGTGAAGAATCGCTTTCTTCCGCCATGCCTTTTAAATAATTTTCCATGCCTAGTTCATTAATCACCCAAACATATCCGGTTTCCGCCAATCTTAATTCTAAGGTATCGCGAAATTCGTTGTAATTAATATTGTTGCCCCAACGAGCCAGTAGTTCGTGGTTGCTGATGGTAAAGTAAGCGTTCAAATCCAGCGGAGCCAACCGCAGCGGTCTGTCCGAAATTATTTTTTGTTCACCCAAAACGGCAAAATATTTTTTGCTGTCTTCATCGTAAGAAAGCAGAACTTTATTTCCAGGTATGATGCGTCCCAATTCTAATCCGTCCGTGTCTTTAATAGTATAATCAAAAGGAGAAACAAATTCTAAAGGCTCCTCGGTGGTAAATAAACCAATTCTAACTCGGGTGTCATCAATAATTATGTTAGATGAATCATCGGCTACATTTTCCAGTGGATTTTGATTGATTACCGTCACGGGTAAGTCAAAATTGCCCCCCTCAATTTTTTGTCCATTGATGAGTAAAGAAAAATGCAAAGTAAAAATTCCAGACCGTTCGGGCGCTCTTAAGGGGATTTGATAAATTTCCGTTTGCCCATTTTTAATTGGGGTAGTAGAAAATTCAGAGATGGTATTGTTGTTCAGCCAAGCAGTGGAAGCAAAAGAATTGCCGGTGCTAACTCCTGCCAAAGAAACGTTGTTCAAAATTAAGGTTCTTTTGTCCCAATTTTGTTTGCCTTTATTGATAAATAATAAGGCGGTGGTTTTTTCTTCGCCGTAATTTAAAGAGACTGGTTCCATTTTGCTTAGCTTCATGGCTTCCAGATCTTTTTTGTTAAATTCAATTTTGGGAGGATTTAAAAAAGCATTATCGGCAGTTTCGGCTTCTATATCACCGGTGGCCTTGTCGCTTGCATCATTTATGGCGGAACTTGTTTTGCCCACATTTACCACCAGTTCAAATTGTCCACCTTTAACCCAGGCTTTGTTTTCCGCCGCCAGGGCAAAGGTTTCTTTGTAGGTACCAGCTTTTTGTGGCGCCTTGATTTCCAGTTCAAAATAACCCTTGCTATTTGGCCCGGCCAAAGAATCTTTTAATTTGGTTGGATGGCTGTAAGAGAGCCATGAAGCGGCGGCTAATTTACTGGCATGATATTTGGGGCTGTAAGTATAAATGGAGACGTAATTTTTACCTGTGTTGCGCCAGTTGTAAGTTCCGCGGTTATAAAAACCGATTTTGATTTGTTTAACTTCTCCTGGCGCTAAGTTTATTTCTGAAATTTTAGAATATTGTTCCGCTGCCCAATCTGGAATGGTAGTCTTGGCTAAAACAGGGGAGATGGATAAACCGTTAAACAAAAAAGCGGCAAAAAATAGTATTAAAGCCAGTTTTAGGTGTTTTTTAATACTGCGGGTTTTCATAATAAAAGTATCATACCAATAATGTTGTCTTGGGGCAATGTGGATAGTTTATTTTTTGGCTAAATTATGGCATTGCCCTCCAAAGCCTTGCAAGCTTTTGGAGGGCTTTTTTTGTCTTCTTTTCCTAAATACTATATACTAAAATCAATTCACTATGTCTTTAACCAAAGCTGTCAGGCATACTCTAATTCAACTTACAGGCCGAGCTTTTTCCACTCTTTTTGGGGTGGTGGCTTTGGGAGTAATTACCCGTTATTTGGGCCAGGAACAGTTTGGTTGGTACACCACCATTACCGTCTTTTTACAATTTTTTGGTATCTTGGCGGATTTTGGCCTTACTTTAATTACCGCTCAAATGCTTGCCCAACCTGGGGCCGACGAGACTAAAATAACCTCCAATCTTTTTTCTTTGCGTTTGTTTATCTCAACTGTTTTTTTTGGTAGTGCCTTAATTTTAGTTTGGTTTTTTCCTTATCCTTTAATTATCAAATGGGGAGTTTGGGTTTACGCCGCTTCTTTGTTTGCTATCACTTTGCAGAATATTTTTGTGGGTTTTTATCAAAAACATACCCAAATGGAGCGCGTAGCCTGGGGAGATGTTTTAGGTCGGGGTTTAATTTTGGCTGGTTACATCCTCTGCGCAATTTTGAAGTTAAATATCTTGCTAATTTTAGCGGTGAGCGTGGTGGCTAATTTGGCTCAGCTTATTTTGTTGTGGAGTGGCGTAACTAAATTTGTTAAGATAAAATTTTCTTTTGATAAAGAGATTTATAAAGAAGCTTTAACGCGCAGCTGGCCCATAGCCATTTCCATTGCTTTTAATTTATTATATTTAAAAGCCGATACTTTAATTTTGTCGGTAATTAGGCCGCAAACAGAGGTTGGTTTATATGGCGCGGCTTACCGCGTAATTGATGTTTTGACTTCCATCCCCACTATTTTTATGGGGATTATGTTGCCGCTTTTAACCTCTTCTTGGATTTTGCAAAATAAAGAAGAATATTCCAAATATTTCCGCCGTGCTTTTGATTTGATGTCCCTTGCGGCCTGGCCTTTGCTTATTGGCGGTGTTATTTTATCTTCTCGCATTATGTCTTTTGTGGCCGGACAGAATTTTTCCGCCTCGGGAAATTATTTGCAAATTCTTTTAGTGGCCATGTTTTGCATTTTTTTTGGCGTAATCAGCGCTCACGCCATTTTATCTTTGAACAAGCAAAAACAAATGATTAAATGGTATTTGTTGGATGCTGTTTTATCTTTGGCCGGTTATTTTATTTTTATTCCGCAATTTGGCGCTTACGGGGCGGCTTGGGTGACGGTTTTTTCTGAAGCTTTTATTATGTTAGTTACTTATATTGTGGTGATAAAAACCACTGGTATTTGGCCGGGTTTAAAAATTAGTTTTAAAAGTTTGGCAGCTTCTTTAATAATGGCGGTGGCTGTTATCTTTTTGCAATCTTATAATTTTATTTTTATTTTATCGGCCGCGATTATAACTTATTTTGCAGTTTTGTATTTATTACGGGGGATTACCAAAAAGATGTTTTTGGCTTTATTTAAACAAGATTGATATACTATAAATATAATTAAATGAATCTGTATGTCTCTTTTTTTTATCTTTGTTCTTATTATCTTTTTTCTCTTGTTTGTTTTTCTTTTAAACAAAAATTTGCTTTGGGGGCTTATTTTGATTTCCGCCTTTTTGCCATCTTATTTAATCCGTTATACAATTTTTGGTTTGCCCACTACGGTTTTAGAAGGAATGGTCTTATTAACTTTTGTTGCCTGGGTAATTAAGCATGGCGCACAATGGGGGGGTGTCACCAAGAATTTTTTAAAACGTCAGGCCTTATCTTATCCATTTAACCGTTGGTTTTGGGCCATTATTTTATTTTTGGCTGCGTCAATTTTAGCTGTTTATACCTCTCCTAATCATTTGGCGGCTTTAGGAATTTGGCGGGCTTATTTTTTAGAACCAATTTTATTTTTTTCCGTTTTTATTTCCACTGTTAAAACCCGCGAGGAAATGCTTAAAATAATTTGGGCGCTGGTGCTGGGCGCCATTCCCGCCACTCTTTTAGCTTTGGCCCAAGAATTTACCGGCTGGCTTATTCCCAATCCTTTCTGGCAGAACTGGGCTACGCGCCGCGTCACCAGTTTTTGGGGTTATCCCAACGCTGTGTCTTTATTTTTTGCGCCACTGCTACCCTTTGTAGTTTATCTTTTTGAGCATACTTGGCGTAAGACTAAGGGTTTGTTTTGGCAGGATCTATTTTATTCTTTAATCTTTTTTTTATTTTTTCTGGATATTATTTTTGCCCGTTCTATGGGTGGGTTAACGGCCGTGGCGGGGACATTATTAATTTTTGGTTTGGTTTTTCGTCGCACCAGAAAGATAACTTTGATTATTGTGATTATTGCCGGCTGTTTGGCGTTTTTAACGCCTTTAAAAAATTCTTTGCAGGAAGAGTTTTTTTTGCAGGGTGTTTCCGGAAATTTGCGGGTGAACATGTGGGGTGAAACAGTGGAAATGCTACGCAGTCGTCCTATTTTGGGCGCGGGACTCGCCGCTTATCAGAGCGCCGTGGCACCCTATCACATTTTAAATTGGGCCGAAATTTATTTGTATCCGCATGACATCTTTTTAAATTTTTGGTCTGAAGTAGGTTTACCGGGCCTTATTGCTTTTTTGTGGCTGGTATTGTTGTTTGGCCGAGCCGGTTGGAGGCTTTTAAAAGTCCGCCAAGGCGATGATCTGTGGTTAGTGGAAACATTGCTTGCTTCCATGAGTATAATTTTAATTCAAGGCTTGGTAGATGTGCCCTACTTTAAAAATGATTTGGCAATTTTCTTTTGGATATTAATGGGTCTGATGGCTTTAAATTTTAAATTTTCTTCCCAATATGCTCATTCCTAATCCTGGAAAAAATTTATCTATTGAAGTTGAGGGAAAAAAATATGATCGCTTTCCGATTAAAACTCCGGTGATTAAAAAAGGGGACGATTTGGTAGTGATAATTAAAAACGGGACCGGGCAATATTTAGAGTCAGGTGATTTTATTTTTATCAGTGAAAAAATTGTGGCCATTAGTCAGGGTCGCGCCTATCCCATCAGCGAGATTAAACCATCTTGGATGGCTAAATTTTTAGTCAGGTTTGTTTATAAATCTCCCTACGGAATCGGTTTGGGTAGCCCGTGGACAATGGAATTGGCTGTGCGCGAAGTGGGTTACTTTAGAATTTTATTTGCCGCCTTACTGGCCGCTTTTACCAAGCCTTTAGGAATTCGCGGCGTGTTTTATTTGGTGGCTGGACGGGAGGTGGCGGCAATTGATGGACCCTGCTCTTACACCTTGCCGCCGTATAACAAGTACGCCAAACTTGGTCCGGCCAAGCCCCATAAAGTGGCTCAATTTTTAAAAGAAAAATTAGGACACGAAGTAATTATTATTGATGCTAATGACTTGGGGGTGAATGTTTTGGGCAAGTCTAACCGGGAGATTAAAGATGCTTGGACTAAAGCCATTTTTAAAGATAACCCCCTGGGCCAGACTAATGAACAAACACCTGTGTGCATTGTAAGGGAGTTAAAGTAAAGCTAAACAGCTAAAAACAGCAGGTTTGACAATTAAGTTAAATTGTAGTATTATTAGGACTAGTTAAATTGTAAATTAAACCGTAGCGCAAGGGCCGTTAGCTTAGTTGGTAGAGCGCCACATTTGCAATGTGGAGGTCAGCGGTTCGAATCCGCTACGGTCCACCAATACCTTTTTGCCGAGGTAGCTCAGTGGTAGAGCGAAGGACTGAATTTTCGGTCCATCCTATAGTAATATGGGATTAAAAATCGGGTGAATTCGGGGAAACCCTCCAGTAAGAGGGTAATCCCGAGCCAAGCCAAGATGGGTTAAAATATCTTGGAAGGTGTAGAGACTAGGAAGTGAGTCCCAACAATAATCTTCCAAAAAGCGCCCGACACCCTTTGGGGTGATGATATAGTCCGATCCTTGAAGTAATTCAAGAAAAAAACAAGGAAAATCCTTGCGTCGAGAGTCCGATTCTCTCCCTCGGCATTTGATAAAGTATAAAACCCATGATATAATACCATGTGTGGTAATTATCATGGGTTTTAAATTTTATGGATATTAAACAAGAAGCTAAAAGATTGAGAATAAAAGGATTATCTTATAATGTGATTTCCCGTAAACTCCTTGTTCCTAAGGGCACTTTAAGTTATTGGTTCAAAAAAGATCAACGATTTAAAAAAATTACAGAAAAAAATGTAAAAGCTGCAAATTTTAATGCAGCAATTAATATCACTAAATATAATAAAAAACGTTCAATTATTGCTAGAGAAAAATGGTTGGAAATAGAAAAACAGGCACAAAAGGAAATTTCTAAAATAAGTAAAGATGATTTATTTTTGATTGGAGTATCTTTATATTGGGCAGAAGGTTATAAAAGAGGTAATTGGAATGTTGTTTTTACTAATTCTGATTCAGACATGAATGTTATAATGCTAAGATTTTTTAGGGTTTGTTGTTTCGTCCCTAAGGAAAAAATTAGGTTGCATTTACAAGTACATCAGAAGGATCAGGTAGAAAAATCCATTAATTTTTGGGCAAATAAGCTAAAGATGCCGCGAAAATTTTTTTTAAAAACTACTATTCAAAAAAATGTAATTAAAAAAAATACAAAACGCCGTCTGCCTTATGGGACTTTACGAATTAAGATAAATGATGTAATATTAGTGAATAAAATAAGAGGGTGGATTAAAGGGCTTATTTTAAGTTCGGGCTGTGGCTCAGTTGGCTAGAGCGTCTGCTTTGGGAGCAGAAGGTCGCGAGTTCGAGTCTCGCCAGCCCGACCAACTTAAACTTTTTTCAAATTCATAAAAGACCCCGCATGGGGTCTTTTAAAGTTTTTTGTAGATTAAGGCCAGTATAAAGAAAAGGGCGTTAAGAAGTACAATCGTGGCGCCACTGGGCCAGTTTAAGAAAAAAGAAATTGTAATTCCCAAGACTACGGAAATTAAAGCCGTACAGCAAGCTAGGACAATAGCAATTTTAAATCCTTTGGCAATTTGTAGGGAAGTGACAGCCGGCAAAATTAAAAGTGCGGAAACCAACATTACTCCCACCATTTTAACTGCTAAAACCACAGTCACGGCCGTGAGGGCGGAAATAATAATGTTGATGTATTCTGTTTTTATGCCGGTAGTTTTGGCATACTCTTCATCAAAAGTAGCGGAAAATAAATCCCAATAATATAAATAAATAATGATTAAAACAATGGCCGATAAAATAACGGAGAGGATTACTTCGCTCAGGGCAATGGATAAAATATTGCCAAAGAGGTAGCTGAAAAGATCCACGTTAAAACCGTTAGAAAGACTGGCTAATAAAACTCCGCCGGCAATGCCTACGGCCGAGACAATGCCAATAGCCGCATCGCCGTAAATTTTAGCTTTTTCCGTGATTTTTAAAATAATATAAGAGCTTAATATTACTAAGGGAACGGCGATATGGAAAGGATAGATTCCTAAAAAAATGCCCAAAGCAATGGCGCCAAAACTTACATGTGATAAACCGTCACCGATTAAGGACATTTTGCGTAAAACTAAGAATATTCCTAAAGCCGCGCAAATAATTGCCACAAAAGATCCGGCTAAGAAAGCCCTTTGTATAAAAGAATATTGTAAAAAATTAATAAATTCCATATTAGTTTTGATGTTTGTGCTCGTGCAGATGTTGATGGCAGATAATATGTTGTTCATGTCCAAAGTATGATCCCATATCAGTTGATGTGCAGAATTCGGAAAATTTGCCGAAGTAAACCAATTTTTTATCTAAATATAATAATTTTTGAGCGTATTGACCAATATAACCGGTATCATGGGTAATTAGGATTATGGCGATTTTATTATTTTGATTAAGTCCGCTTATTATTTGGAAAAAAGATTCTCGCGATTCCGGATCTAAGGCGGTGGAGGGCTCGTCCAAAATTAGTAGTTGCGGTTTAGAAATCAAAGCTCGTGCCAAGAGAATTTTTTGCTGCTGTCCCCCGGAAAGTTCACTGATCATTTTTTTTCTCAAATCAGAAATTTTAAATTGTTCTAAAATTTCATCAACGCGTTCATGTTCTTTTTTGCCAATTACTTTGGGCCATTTTTTGGATGGCAGAATTCCCAGCATTAAAATTTCTTCAACTGTGGCTGGAAAAAGAGTGCTGATAATGGCCGATTTTTGTGGCAGATAGCCGATTTTTTGCCAAGCAGAGAATTTTTTTTGTGGCTGATCAAAAATTTTCATCTCCCCATTGGCTAAAGGAATTAACCCTAAAACAGCTTTAATCAGTGTTGTTTTTCCTGCTCCGTTGGGTCCGGCGAGACCAATATAATCACCTTGGTTAATTTCAAAACTTACATTGTGTAAAGCTGGGGTTTTGCCGTAATTGACACAAATTTTATTAGCTTTTAAGATAACAGACATAAATTTAAAATTTTGATAATTTTAATGGGGGTCAATTTCCGAACAATCCAATCCAGTCTTTAAATTTTTTAAATTTTTTTCCATTAAAGATAAAAAAGTTTCTCCTTTTAAAAAATCATTTTTAGAAAGATTGTGACCCGCATTTAACAGGAGCATTTTAGTGCGGGTCTCCTGGGCTAGGGTTTCAGAAATTTTGGGGCTGGTAAGCTCTTCGTAAAAAATGTATTTAATTTTATTTTTTTTGATCTGTTCAATTAATTTTATCAAATCTTGAGCGGTAGGTTCGGCATCAGGGGCCAGGCCCTGGGCGGCCAAATAATTAAGTCCGTAGCGTTTGGCCAAGTAGCCTAGGGCATAGTGTCCGCCATAAACTAAAGTCTTATTTTGACAGGTGCTTAAGTAGCTTTGGTATTTTTCATCTAAATTATTTAATTGAGAAGAAAAAGAGGCAAAATTATTTTGATAAAAAGTTTCATTAGAGGGATCTTTTGTCTGCAAAGCCTCTAGAATATTTTTAGCCATTATCCTATCGTTATCAAAATCAAGCCAAATATGGGGATCGGAAGCTCCTGCCGGCTCATCAGAATCGTGGAAAACCGCATCAATCAACCGAACTCCGTTGCTATCATCTACCACTAATAAATTTTTGTTAGTGGATCCTTTGATTATTTCCGCTACCCAAGGTTCCATAAATTTGCCGGTAAAAACAAAAATATCCGCTGTGTTTATGTTGGCAATATCACTGGGGGTTGGTTCAAAAGAATGAGGCTCTACTCCGGGTGGCAAAAGCAAAGTAACTTCAGTTTTGTCTTGGCCAATGTTTTTGGCAAAATCGTATAAAGGAAAAAGGGTGGTGATGATTTTGATTTTACCCGTTTGAGGCCGGAGCCGTTCAATTTTGTTTAGGCTGTAAAAGAGGGCCAAGATGAGCGCCAAAATTAAAGCCCCAAAAAGAATTTTTTTCATAAGCTTGTTGGCTATATTGTATAGGATAAAAGTTTTTTTTTCAATCTTTGTAGGGGATGCTATAAAGGAGGCAACAAGTTGGGTATTTGACATGTGGAAAAATAGGGGATATACTATACCTATACCTGGGGTGGGGGTATATTAATAAATAATTTAAATTAAGAAAATTTATGCAAAATTACAAAGAAAAGGCTTTGATTAGTTTTAAAAAGGCCAACAGCTTATTAGCCAAAATTGTTCAAATGACAGAAGACGGCGAATATTGCATCAATATTATGCAACAGAACTTGGCGGTGATTGGTCTTTTAAAATCAGCGCATCAGATGCTAATGGAGAACCATTTGGCTTCTTGTTTTACTTCGGCTGTCTCTTCCGACAATAATAAACGTAAACAGGAAATGATAGAAGAAATTTTAACTGTCACCAAATTATTTAATAAGTAAAATATGAGTTCAACTAAGAAATTTGAATTTATTTATAAAGTCAAGGGTATGCATTGCGCTTCCTGTGAAATTTTATTAGAAAAAAAAATTATTGAAATTCCCGGTGTCACCTCGGTTGACGCTTCGGTTGGCAAAGGGGAAGTTAAAATTACTTACACGTCGGGTCGGCCGACAATAGACAAATTAAACGCATTTTTTAAGGTTGATGGTTATCAATTTTCTGATTTGGGTTTTAAAAAAGAAAATTCCGGCGGTTGGGGTAAAAATTTTTTGCTAGTCATAATCATTATTTTGGCCTTTCTTTATCTTAATCGTTTAGGTTTCAGTTCTCTTGTTAATGTTAATTCGTCTTCTAATTTGGCGGGTTTTTTTATTTTTGGAATTTTAGCTGGTCTATCTACTTGTGCCGCTTTGGTGGGGGGCCTTGTTTTATCCATGTCTAAACATTGGGCTAACGCCTATGCTTCCAATTCCGGATTATGGCAAAAAATGCACCCGCACTTTATGTTTAATGCGGGCCGTCTTTTTTCCTATGGTTTAGGAGGAATGGTTTTGGGCGCCATTGGCGGTAAATTACAAGTTTCCCCAAGCTTTACCGGCATATTAGTTTTGTCTGTTTCCATTCTGATGGTCCTTTTGGGATTGCAAATGATGGGTTTAAGTTATTTTCAAAAATTTCAAATAAGAATGCCTCGTTTTATCACCCGCCAAGTTTCTGATGAAAATAATTTTAGCGGCAAAAAAATGCCTTTTCTTTTAGGCGCCGGGACTTTCTTTTTGCCTTGTGGTTTTACCGTCACTTCCCAGGGAGTAGCTTTGTTGTCCGGATCCTTTTGGCAAGGCGGTTTAATCATGTTGTTTTTTGCTTTAGGCACGGCTCCGATGTTATTTCTTATTGGGTTATCTAGCGTCAAGTTTGTTTCGCGTCCGCATACGGCCGCAAAATTTTTAAAGACTGCCGGCCTTTTGGTTTTGTTTTTTGCCCTTTTCAACATCAATGCCCAGTTTAATGTTTTGGGCTGGCCCAGTATTTCTGATTGGTTTAATAGCGGTTCTCCAACTAAAGCCAGGCCAACGACTTTGATTGAGGGTGAGCAGGTGATTAAAATGGAAGCTTCTGCTTCGGGTTATCAGCCGGACTATTTTAAAATTAAAGTAGGTGTGCCGGTAAGATGGGAAATTAAAGACACCGGAACCAGCGGTTGCACCAACGCCGTCATTGCCAGAGGACTTTTTTCCGGACAAATTGATTTAAAGCCCGGCAAAACAGCAATTAAAAAGTTCACCCCTTTAAGGGTTGGGCGCTACAAATTTAGTTGTTGGATGGGCATGATTAACGGCATAATTGATGTGGTGGATAGCTAATTTAATCAAATTTTAATTTAATTAAAAATATGAAAATAACCGGTTTAATTTTAATCTTACTGATTATTGCCGCCTTTTGTTTATGGGTTTGGAAAACTAAAAGAAAAAAAGGTACAGAGCCATTTAAGGAGGATGGTGCTCAAATTTTTAATATTTTAGTTAAAGGAGTCTATTCGCCGGATGTTCTTAGAGCCAAACTTGGTAAAAAAATATGGATAAATTTTAAACGAGAAGAATCTGCGGATTGTTCCAGGTTTGTTAATTTTCCCGATTGGCACATTAGAAAAGAACTGCCTGAAGGCGAAATTGTAACGGTAGAATTATCAGTGGATAAAAAAGGCGTTTTTACTTTCACTTGTGATATGTCCATGTATCAAGGAAAACTAATAATTGAATAAATATGTCTAAAAAAAATTCCGTTTCCGCGGCCAAACAAACTTATAATATAGAAGGCATGCATTGCGCTTCGTGCGCTCTTCTCATAGAGAATAATTTAAAAAATGTGGCCGGTATAAAAAAAGCTACGGTTAATTTTGCCACCCAGAAAGCTACGGTGGAATTTGACGGCGATAGAAGTTTAGATGAAGAAGTTGTGTCCGCCGTTGGGAAAATCGGCTACAAGGCTTTTCTTGGCAGTGATGACGAGGCTGATGAAAATTATAAAAGGAGAGAAAAAGAAATTAAAAAAGAAAGAAATTTATTTTTATTAAGTTTGGTTTTAACTTTGCCGGTGGTGATTTTGAGCATGATTTTGGTTGATAAGTCGTTTAATAGCAAGGTGGTGCAATCCATTTTGGCTGGAGTGGTGCAGTTTTTCATTGGCTGGCGTTTTTATCGTGGAACTTATTACGCATTTAAAAATGGCAGTGCCAATATGGACACTTTAATTGCCGTTGGCACCAGCGCCGCTTATTTTTACAGTATCGCCGCCACCTATTTTATAGAAGGGGAAATTTTTTACGAAACCTCGGCCCTGCTTATCACTTTTGTGGTTTTGGGCAAATGGTTGGAGGCGAGAGTTAAAGGCAAAGCCAGCGAAGCTATAAAAAAACTTTTGGGGCTTCAAGCTAAAACCGCCCGCGTAATTCGTGATGGTGCGGAAAAAGACATACCTCTTAAAGAGGTGGTGGTTGGCGACATCATTATTGTTAGACCGGGGGAAAAAATTCCGGTTGACGGACAGATTTTAGAGGGTTATTCCAGCGTTGATGAATCTATGATTTCCGGAGAAAGCTTGCCGTTGGAAAAAAAGGCCGAGGACTTTGTAATCGGGGCGACTATTAATAAAACCGGGAGTTTTAAATTCAGAGCCACTAAAATCGGTAAGGATACGGTTTTGGCCCAAATTATTAAGGTGGTGGAAGAGGCGCAAAGTTCCAAAGCGCCAATACAGAAATTTGCCGATTTGGTTTCCGGTTACTTTGTGCCGGCAGTGGTGGCCCTGGCTTTGATTACATTTGTGAGTTGGTTTTTTTTAGCAAACTCTCCTTTTTTAATAGCTTTGATGTCCTTTACCGCCGTTTTAGTAATTGCCTGTCCCTGTGCTTTGGGATTGGCTACACCCACCTCAATTATGGTGGGTACCGGTAAGGGAGCGGAAAATGGGATTTTGATTAAAGGCGGTGAAGCGTTGGAAGTTGCCAATAAAATTAAAGTAATTGTTTTTGATAAAACAGGCACTTTAACCAAAGGACAGCCTGAGGTCACCAATTTGATTGTTGGTGAAGGGTGGGAAGAAGACCGTTTATTACAGATCGCCGCTTCTTTAGAGAAGTTATCCGAACATCCTTTGGCCGAAGCCGTGGTAAAAAAGGCTAAAACAGAAAAAGCGGAATTTTTATCCGTTAATAATTTTCAGGCCGTACCCGGACACGGCGTCAAGGGTGATATAGGAGGAGTCAGCTATTTTCTGGGCAATAAAAAATTATCAGAAAATAACGGATCTGTTATTGGTGAAAAAGAAATTGGTATTATTGCCAATTTAGAAAATGAAGGGAAGACGGTAATGCATCTTACGGCAGATTCCAAATTGCTGGGATTGATTGCCGTGGCCGATACTTTAAAGGAGACCTCTAAAGAAGCTATCAATAAATTACAGCAGATGAAAATTAGAACTATCATGATTACCGGCGATAACAAAAGAACCGCCGAATCCATTGCCAGGCAATTGGGAATTGATGAAGTCTTGGCCGAAGTTTTGCCGGAAGATAAAGCCAAAGAGGTGATTAAATTGCAACAGAGCGGTCAAAAAGTAGCCATGGTGGGAGATGGCATCAATGATGCTCCGGCCTTGGCCGCTTCTAATCTGGGAATCGTTATGGGGTCGGGTACGGATATTGCCATTGAAGCAGGCGGAATTGTTTTGGTTAAAAATGACCTGCGCGATGTTGTTAAAGCTATTAAATTAAGCAAAGCTACAATGAGAAAAATCAAACAAAATATGTTTTGGGCGTTGTTTTACAACAGCGTTGGTATTCCTATTGCCGCTCTGGGTCTGTTAAGGGCCGAATTTGCCGGATTAGCTATGGCTTTAAGCAGCGTTTCCGTAGTTTTAAATTCTTTGCTTTTAAAAAGAATTAAATTTTAATAAATTGATTGCTTATGAAAATACATCGTTTTTTCATGGAACAAAATTTAAAGGAAGAACAAGTAGTTTTAGGAGATAAAGAAATAATTCATCAAATTGAAGATGTTTTAAAGTTGCAATCCGGCGAGTCTATTGTTTTATTTAACGGTGATGGTTTTGAATATCAAGGTAAAATAAAAGAGTTGAATCGAGAGGAGATAGTTTTAAAAGAAATAAAAAAGACGGCTAACAATGTAAGGGCTAAAAATCAGGTAACTCTTTTTTGCGCGGTTTTAAAAAAGGAAAATTTTGAATTGGTTGTTCAAAAAGCCGCCGAAGTAGGGGTGACAAAAATTATTCCTCTAATTACGGAAAGAACCATAAAATTAAATCTTAATTTAGAACGATTAAAAAAAATAATTAAAGAAGCAACTGAGCAGTCAGGTAGAAATATCTTGCCAGAAATTACCAAACCTTTGTCTTTTAAGCAGGTTTTGGATGGACTTAAAAAAGAAGATATTAATTTATTTTTTGATATCACAAAAGATACGGATGCTTTTCCTAAGGTACAGGGTCGTTTAGTTAATATTTTTATTGGACCAGAGGGCGGCTGGACAGATAATGAAAGGAAGCTGTCCAGTGATTACTATTTTAAAGAAGTTAATCTGGGGCCAGCTGTTTTACGGGCAGAAACCGCTGCAATTATTGCTACTTACTTAGCGGCCAATTGATTTCCAATTTAAGGAGAAAGTGCTAAAATAGAAGCATTAGGCTTCTATTTTAATATGGAAAATATTTTAGGCTTAAGCGGCATTGAAGCATCCTTTCGGCTCAAAAAGTTCGGAGAAAATATTGTGAAACAAAAGAAAAAAATTAATTTTTTTCTTTTGTTTCTTAAAAAATTTAACAGTCCGCTTTTAATCCTTTTAATTTTTGTTTCTTTGGTTTCCTTTTTTTTGGGTGAGAGCGTTAATGCAATTATTATTTTGGTAATGGTTTTTGTTTCGGCGGTTTTAGATTTTTTCAACACTTTTAAATCGGAAAAAGCCGTAGATAAATTGATCAATCGCGTGGTCACTACGGCCACTGTTTGGCGCGATGGGCAAAAAAAAGAAGTAGTTTTAAAAAAAATCGTCCCGGGAGATATTATAGAGCTTACAGCCGGGGACATTATTCCCGGGGATGGCCGTCTTTTAGAGGCTAAGGATTTTTTTGTTAATCAAGCTGCTTTGACGGGCGAATCTTTTCCAGTTGAAAAAAAATCAGAAAAGGGGGAAGAAAGTATGATTTTAATGGGAACCAGTGTGATTGCCGGTCGGGCGATTATGGAAGTGGAAAAAACCGGCCGTTTCACCAAGTACGGAGAAATTGCCGAAAGACTAGAAGCAGGCTCTTTAGAAACTGAATTTGCCAAAGGCCTGCGTCGTTTTAGTTATTTTATTTTAAGAATCACTTTTGTTTTGGTTTTTATTGTTTTTACCGCCAATTATTTTTTGGGTCGTGGTTTTTTTGATTCTTTTCTCTTTGCTTTAGCTATTGCAATTGGGTTAACTCCGGAACTTTTACCAATGATTGTTTCAGTGGCCTTAAGTCACGGTTCCTTAAAAATGGCTAAAAAAGACGTAATAGTTAAAAATCTTTTGGCCATAGAGAATTTTGGCGGCATGAATGTTTTGTGTACTGATAAAACCGGCACTTTAACTAAAGATAAAATTACTTTAATCAAAAATATTGATATTTTAGGTGAGGAAAAAGATGATGTTTTTTTGTATGCCTATTTATCCAGTATGTTTCATACCGGAGTAATTAATCCTTTGGATAAGGCTATAAAAGAATACAAAAAATTAGATATTGACGATTTTAAAAAAATTGATGAAATACCTTTTGATTTTATGCGTCGTCGTAATTCCGTGGTAGTGGAAAAAGACGGTCGCCGTTGGCTTATTAGTAAGGGAGCTCCGGAAAATATGTGGGAACTTTGTCAAGGGGTTTGGGAAAAACCCAATCTTTCCACTATCAATTTGATTGAAAAGGGCCAAGAAACATATCAAAAATTGAGTGCTGATGGTTTTAGGGTTTTAGCCGTAGCCATAAAAGAGATAACAGATTTTAATGATGTTTATGAAAAAGACGTGGAGGACGATTTAATTTTTGTTGGTTTTGCAGCTTTTCTTGACCCCCCTAAAGAAACGGTTAAAGAAGCCATTGGTTCTTTGGAAAAATTGGGAGTAGAAATAAAAATTTTAACCGGGGATAGTGCTATTTTAACTCAAAAAATTTGTCGCGACATTAATTTAGTAATAAAAGGAACTCTAACCGGCGAACAGATGGAAAAAATGACTGAAGAAGAATTGTTGCCCGTGGTTGGGAGAACTACTATTTTTGCCAGAGTGAATCCAATCCAAAAAGAAAAAATAATTTTATTATTAAAAAAAAATAATGTCACTGTGGGTTATTTGGGCGATGGCATTAATGACGCTCCGGCTTTAAAAGCGGCCGATGTGGGTATTTCTGTTAATAACGCCGTGGACGTGGCCAAGGAAACGGCCGATATTATCTTACTTAAGAAAAGTTTGGACGTCTTGAAAGATGGTATTATTGAAGGCCGTAAGACTTTTCAAAATACCTTAAAATACATCATGATGGGCCTAAGCTCCAACTTTGGCAATATGTTTTCTATGACTTTTGTTTCCTTTCTTCTGCCTTTTTTGCCCATGTTGCCGGCACAAATTCTTTTAAATAATTTTTTGTATGATATGTCCCAGCTGTCTTTGGCTACCGACACGGTGGACGAAGAGGCTGTTAAAAAACCTTTGCGTTGGAATTTGCCTTTTATTAGAAAGTATATGTTAATTTTTGGACCAATCAGCTCTTTGTTTGATTTTATCACTTTTGGAGTTTTATTTTGGTTTTTTCATTTTGGAGAAAAACAGTTTCAAACCGGATGGTTTATAGAATCTTTGGCCACGCAAGTTTTTGTCATTTATGTTATCCGCACCCAAAAAATTCCTTTTCTCCGGAGTAGGCCCAGCTTTCTTTTATTTTTTAATACTTTGCTGATAGTGATAATAGCTTGGGCTTTGCCGTATCTTCCCCTTGGCTCTTATTTTTCTTTTACCCCCTTGCCTCTTTTTGCTTTAATTTCTATTGTAATTATAGTAATAGCTTATTTAATTTTGACAGAATTTTTAAAATGCTTGTTTTTTAATAAATCTTTGAGGCATAAACAGTTAGATAATTGATATGGCTAAAATAATTTATGGCGTAGCCGGTGAAGGGTCAGGTCACGCTTCGCGTTCTAAAATTTTGATAGAACATCTTCTCGGCCAAGGCCATCAGGTAAAGGTTGTTTCTCATGATAAGGGTTATGAAAATCTTTCTCCTTATTTTGATGTCTTAAAAATTTCCGGTTTAAGAATGACTTATAAACACAATCAGTTGCATTATGTGGAGACTTTGTTTGCCAATTTACTTAAACTGCCGGGCTTGCAAAGAAGTTTTCAGAAAATTAAAAATTTGATAGAAGAATTTGCGCCTCAAATAATTATTTCTGATTTTGAACCTTTGACGGCTTTAATAGCTCATTTAAAAAATATTTCCCTTATCTCCGTTGATAATCAACACCAGCTGACTAATACAAGATTTTCTTATCCGCGTGAGTATTTGGAAGAGGCTGTTTTAGCCAAAACCGTCTCGCGTTTGATGGTTTATAGAACTAAAGCTTATTTAGTTACATCTTTTTTTAATACGCCGATTACTCACGCCAGAACTTATTTGTTTCCGCCAATTTTAAGACAAGAGGTGTTGGAGGCCAGGCCCAGCCAAGGCAATTTTGTTTTGATTTATGTTAATTCCAATTTTTCCGATTTAGTTGATGTTCTGGAAAAAATTGGCAAGCAATTTGTAGTCTATGGCATTTCCAGCAATAAAAAAATAAAAAACATAACTTTTAAAAAACCAAGCCAAAAAGAATTTTTGGAAGACTTAACTCATTGCCAAGCGGTAATTGCCACGGCCGGACTTTCGCTTATTTCCGAAGCTCTGTATTTGGGCAAACCCTATTTGGCTATTCCGGTTAAGCATCAGTTTGAACAAATTTTGAATGCTTATTATTTGGAAAAACTCGGTTATGGAAAATTTTTAAAAGAAATCACCAGAGAAGGAATAGAATCATTTTTGTTTGATCTTCCTTTTTATGACAGAAATCTGCTAAAATATAAAAGAAGCGACAATAGGCAGATTTTTAATAAATTAGATTCCTTAATTCAAAAATATTCAATTAAATAATATGGAAAATCAAATAAATAAACTGACAATTTTAGTTATTGAAGACGAAAAGCCTTTGCTTGAGGCTGTTAGTATTTCCTTGGAACAATCCGGTTTTAAAGTGGTAAAATCAAGAATTGCCGATCAAGCCCTGCAATATTTAAAAGATGTTGGAATTGTTGACTTGATTTGGTTGGATCATTATTTGTTAGGCGACGACGGGATAAAATTGACTCAAAAGTTAAAACAAGAAGAAAAATTTAAAAATATTCCCATTTTTGTGGTTTCCAACAGTGAAGATCCAGAAAAGAAAAAACAATATTTGGATTTGGGAGTGATTAAATATTTTACTAAATCGGATAGTTCTTTGGAAAAAATTATAGGAGAAATTAAAGAACATTTTAAAAAATAAAGAGGCCGCTCCAACATTGGTTGGGGCGGTTTTAAAATGTTGCTAAAGGGGAACATTTTAGGTACAATTTACTCATATTACTCCCATGCTAACCATATGAATTTAACTTTAATTTTAGGGCCAATGAAAAGCGGTAAAACTTTGGAGTTGATTAGTCGCATTTCTCCTTTAAAATTTATGCCAGTCAAGTTTGCTTTATTTCAGCCCGTTAGAAACGTGCGCGATAACGAGGTGGAATCTCGGGCCGGAGCGGTGCTTTTTGGGCAGAAAATAAAAAATTTAAAAGAAATTTTGGATCATGATTTGGAAATAGTGGGAATTGATGAAGTGCACATGTTTTTGCCGGAAGATATTGAAGCCGTGGAAATTCTTTTAAAAAAACAAGTTCAGGTCATTGTTTCCGGATTAGATATGGATTATAAAGGAAAATTATTTGATACTGTCTCCCGTTTGATTGAACTTGGGCCCAAGGAAATCATATACAAACGTTCGGTCTGTGAAAAATGTTTGCATTATAACGGGGTCTACACGCAAATTTTTAAAAATGAAGATCCGGTGGTGGCAGGCCTGCCTCCTGTTGTGCCGGATGATGGCACTTATAATTACAAACCTGTTTGCCGGGAATGTTTTGTTAAAAGTTAATTTATGGACAATTTAAATTTAGAAAAAATAATAGCCGAGCGCAATACCTTTAAAGGTCTGACTTCTAAAGAAGCAGAGGGTTTTTTAATTGAATATGGTTTAAATTCCCGACCGGCAGTTAAGAAAAAAAATTGGATAAACAGATTGGTAAAAATTATGGGTGAACCCATGATGCTTTTGCTTTTGGCAACAGCCGCGGTTTATTTTTTCTTAGGCGATAAACTGGAAACGTCTATTTTGCTTTTGACTGTCATTCCTATTGGTTTGATGGAATTTTTTCAAGAGCAGAAAACTGATGAGGCCATTGGGGCGCTTGATAAAATGATGGTGCAATACGCGGAAGTTTATAGAGACGGATTTTTAAAAAAGATGGAAATTAAATATATCGTGCCGGGCGATTTAGTTTATTTAACGGCAGGTGATCGTGTGCCGGCTGATGGCATTATTTTAAGTTCTCCCGGAGTTTCCCTTGATGAATCCATTCTGACAGGAGAATCAATTTCGGTTGTTAAATCGGTTTTGTCCGATGGTTTAAAACAGGTAAAAGATGAAAATAAATTATGGCAGGGGACTTTGGTGGTACAAGGTGAGGCTTATTTTTTAACTTTAGCCACAGGGGTCAATACCGCTTATGGCAAAATCGGCAGTTTGATGGAGAAAATTATCAGTCAAAAAACTCCTTTGCAGATGAAAATTTATCGTTTGGTGCGAGTGGTGGCGATTTTTGCGGCTTTTTCCGCTTTACTGATCGGCTTAATTTTGGCTTTAAAACAGGGCTGGACTAGTGGTGTTTTAGGCGGCTTAACAATTGCCATGTCTTTAATTCCGGAAGAATTTCCCATTGTTTTTAGCGTATTTTTGATTATGGGCGTATGGCGCATGACGCGTCAAAAAGCCTTAATTAGGGAAATGGCCATGGTGGAGACCTTGGGTTCGGCTACTGTGATTTGCACTGATAAAACCGGTACTCTAACTCAAGGTACCATGGCTTTAGATTTTATTTATTACGACGGAGAATTAGTTGAAACAAAGAAAGGCCATCTGCATCCGTTGAATTTAAAAGAGATTATTGTGCCCTCTCTTTTGGCATTGGAACAAGTGGCCATTGACCCCATAGAAGTAGAGGTGCAAAATTTTGCCAAAAAAATCGGCATTGATACCCATTCTTTTTTTAGAGAAAGAAAATTATTACAAGACAGTTCTTTTGAATCTAAAACTAAAATGGTTCATCATATGTGGCAGGAACCGGATGAAGAGTGCTATCAATATACTGCCGGAGCGCCGGAATCTGTTATTGCTTACAGTAAATTATCTGAAACAGAAAAACAAAAAATTGAAAAAGCCTATTTAGAAATGGCCGCGGCCGGTTGTCGCGTGGTAGCTATTGCTAAAAGATCTTGCTCCGAGCAAGAGAAAATAATTATTAAAGACTTAGATTTTATTGGTCTTTTGGGAATGAGCGATCCGCCGCGTGAAGGTGTTAAAGAGGCCGTAGATATCTGCCAAAAAGCCGGCATTCGCATTATTATGATAACCGGTGATAATAAATTAACCGCTCATAATATTGCCGAATCAATTGGCTTAAAGCACAGTGAAGAAATTATCAACGGAGAAGATTTAGAAAAAATGTCGCCATTTGCCCTTCGGGAAGCGGTAAAACGCCACGACATTTTTACTCGGGTTCATCCTGAACAAAAATATCTGATTGTAGAAGCTTTACAAAAACAAGGTGAGATAGTGGCGATGACCGGTGATGGGGTTAACGATGCTCCGGCTTTGCGTCAAGCTAATATTGGTATTGCCATGGGGTTAAAAGGCACAGAAGTGGCGCGGGCGGCTTCCGGTATTGTTTTAATGGATGATAATTTTGCGACAATTGTTAATGCAATTAAAGAAGGGCGGCGTGTTTATGATAATTTGCGCCAGGCTTTTGTTTTTTTATTTTCTTTTCATCTGCCTATTGTGGGTTTGGCTTTTTTACCTTTGATGCTGGGCCAATCTTTGGTTTTTTTACCCATTCATATTATTTTTTTAGAATTGATTTGCGATCCCGCCGCGGTTTTGGGGTTTGAAAGAGAATCGCCGCGCCGCAATTTAATGCATCAGCCGCCAAGATCCTCCCAAGAGCCGCTTATTAATCCCCACTTGTGGGCCATAGTTTTTATTCAAGGGATTTCCATTTTGGCTGTTTCTTTTGGATTTTATTACTATTTTGCTCTAGTAATGGGGGACATGGAGTTGGGCCGAACCGCCGCTTTTACTTCTTTGGTTTTATCGCAAATATTTTTAATAATTTTTAGCCGCGAGCCACATCAGGTTAAAACCAATAAATTGTTGTTAGGGATTGTTTTATTAACTTTTGCCTTGGTATTCTTGATTGTGGAAGTGCCAATTTTGAGAAAAATTTTTCATTTGGTGGAATTATCTTGGTTTGAACTGGGTTTAATTGTTAGTGTTTCTATGGCCGTGGCTTTTTCTTTACGTATTTTACGAATGGTCAAAAGGAAACTGTGCCTTGCTTTTTAAAAAGAGTTTGTTATAATGTTAGGCGTCGCGGGTATATTTTCGTATACCCACTCGTTCGGAAAAGATATCCAAGCTTGCTTGGCCGCCTTATTCCTCATTTCGCGGGTATACTCCGTATATCCGCTCGTTCGCAGAAAATAGACAAACAAGTTTGTCTGCTTTCTGCTCACTTCGCGGGTATAGTATAATGGCTATTATTACAGCTTTCCAAGCTGAAGATGCGGGTTCGATTCCCGCTACCCGCTCATTCAAAATTTTATGCAAAGATTATTATCAGGCATTAAACCGACGGGAGACATTCATCTTGGCAATTATTTTGGCGCCATGCGTCAGTTTTTGGATTTGCAGAATGAATTTGACAGTTTTATCTTCATTGCTGATTATCATGCTTTGAATCAATTGCAGAATGCGAAAGAGTTATCCAAAAATATTTTAGAAATTGCCAAAGCCTATCTGGCGATTGGGTTAAATCCGGATAAAGTGACTTTATTTAAACAATCCGATGTGCCAGAAGTAACGGAGCTTGCTTGGATTTTTAATTGTTTAACGCCGATTGCGGAATTGCAACGTGCTCATGCCTATAAAGATGCAATGGCTAAAAAATTGCCGGTCAATATGGGTTTGTTTGATTATCCGGTACTAATGGCGGCGGATATTTTGATGTACAATTCCGATGTGGTGCCAGTAGGAGCAGATCAGAAACAGCATTTAGAGGTGGCACAGGATATGGCTAAAAAATTTAATAAGGTTTTTGGAGAAATTTTTAAAGTACCTCAAGAAAGAATTTTGGAAGGATCGGCCACAGTGCCAGGATTAGATGGCAGAAAAATGAGTAAGAGTTATAAAAATACTATTGGATTATTTGATAGTGAAAAAGATGTCTTGAAAAAAGTAATGACTATCAAAACAGATAGCAAAGGTGCTAGTGAGCCCAAGGATACTAAAACGGATAATATTTTTTCTTTACATAAATTATTTGCCACTCCAGATGAATTAAAAGAGTTAGAAAGGGCTTATAAAGAAGGTCAAATTTCTTATAAAGAATCTAAAGAATTGTTAGGAGAGAGGATAAATAATTTCCTGCAACCGCTTAGAGAAAAAAAATTAGCTTTAGATGCTAATGAAAAAATGGTTAAAGAAATTTTGGTGCAAGGCGCTGGCAAAGCAAGAAATGAAGCTCAAGCAATGATGAAAAGAGTTAGAGAGAAAATTGGAGTGAAGAATTAAAATAAAATCCGCTGTTATAGCGGATTTTATTTTTGTAGTTTCTAAATTTTTATACTCTTGATCGTTTCGCTAATGACTTTGGCAGATTGACGCAGTTTTTGCAATTCTTCATCATTTAATTTTACTTCCAGCACTCTTTTGATGCCGGTTCTTCCCACTACAGAAGGCAGGGATAAACAAATATCTTTTAATCCATATTGCCCTGTTAAAAGAGAGGACAAGGGGAAGACATGATTTTCATCATACAAAATAGCGCGGACAATTCTAGAGATAGCTAAGGCAATTGCATAATAAGTGGCGCCTTTTTTACAAATAATCTCATAAGCGGCATTTTTGGTGTGGTTGTAAGAATCCTCTACTAATTGGGGATCGTATTCTTTAAAACTGGTAATATTTTCACCCATTAAATTAGCGTGGGAAATTATTGGAACCTCGGAATCGCCATGTTCGCCAATTAAATAGGCGGCCATGGAATCTGGCGCTACACCAAATTCTTGGGCCAATAAATAACGAAAGCGGGAAGAATCTAAAGTGGTACCGGTGCCAAAGACTTGATAATTAGGTAGGCCGGATTTTTTTAAAGCTACATAGGTCATCACATCTAGTGGATTTGTTACCATTAAAATTACGGCCTTGTCTGTATAATGGCGTACTTGTTCTATGATTCCACCAATAATTTTGGCATTGATAGCGGCCAAGTCTAATCTGGTTTGTCCAACTTTTTGTCCCAGTCCCGCTGTAATAACCACTACATCGGCATCTTTACAATCGGAATAATCACCGGCCCAAATCCGGGATTGTTTAACAAAAGAAAGACCATGCCCCAAGTCCATGGCCTCACCAAGGCATTTGTCTTTGTTAACATCAACTAGAACAATTTCTGAAGCTATGCCTTGTATCATCAAGGTATAGGCAGCCGTGGAGCCAACAAAACCGGCGCCCACTATCACTACCCGGGTAGTTTCTATTAGTGGCGCCGGGATTTCTTTTTCATTTTTTTTCTCAAGCATTTTTTTAGCGGGCATAAATTTAAGATTTAAAAAGTTTAATTTTGTCTAAAGCTGTTTTTTTTACTTTTTCTTTGCCTGCTCCCAAATATTTTCGCGGATCAAAAACTTTTAAATCCTGCAGTAGGGTATTGCGCACACCGGCGGTAAAAGCTACGCGTAAATCAGTATCAATGTTGATTTTGGCCACGCCCAATTTAATGGCACCCAAAATTTCCGCATCCGGCACTCCTTTGGCGCCGCCCAGTCTTTCGCAGTCGCCGATTTTGTCACATTTAAATTTAATTAAGTTTAATAACTTTTGGGGCACGCCGCTGGCACCATGCAAGACTAAGGGAATTTTTACAAGTTTGGCAATTTCTTTAAGTCTGGCTAAATCCAATTTGCCCGTTCCACTAAATTTATAGGCTCCATGTGAAGTGCCAATGGCTACAGCCAAAGCGTCACAGCCGGTTTTTTTAACAAAATCTGCGGCCTGTAAGGGATTGGTAAAAATATTAGCCGCGGCTGAAACCTTATCTTCTATTCCTTTCAGAATACCCAGCTCTGCTTCCACGCTCATTTTTTTGGCGTGTGCCCATTTCACCACTTGTTTGGTTTGGGCAATATTTTCTTCATAAGACAAAGCTGAACCATCAAACATTACAGAAGTGTAAAAGCCGGAGGTGATAATTTTTTTAATCAATTTTAAATCTTTGCCATGATCTAAATGTAACACTAAGGGTATTTTGGTTTTTTTGGCCGCGGCATCAACCATAGCCTCAATATATTCTAGCCCCATATAATCAATTGCTCCTTCGCTGGTTTGCAGAATGATGGGGGATTTGGTTTCCCCCGCCGCTTCTGTTAAGGCTTGTAAAAATTCCAAATTATTAAAATTAAAAGCCGGTAAGGCATAACCATTTTTTCTGGCAGGAATTAAAACTTTGTTGAGATTAACAAGCATAAGATTTAAAAATTAACCGGACAGATGTGTTTATATTTTTTATGAAAAGCAATCATTTGCACTTTGGTCAAAAGACCGTCTTGCGGTCCGTATTTCATAATGACGGAAGATGAATTGCAGGTACCCCAACACATAGCTTCAGCAATAGATTTTTTATAATGCAAAGCCGCAATAAAAGCCGTGGCATAGGAATCGCCGGCGCCGGTGCGTTCTATAACAGGGGTATTTAAAATGTCCATTTGCCAAAATTTTTCCCCGTCAAAGCAGAAAGATCCATTTGTGCCATCGGTAATCACTACAATTTTAGGTCCGGTTTTATGGACAGCTAAAAGATAATGTCTAATATCATGCTGGGCTCCTACAATAGTGGCCGCTTCTTCTTTGTTGATAAAAATTACTTGTGTAATTTTTAAAATTTCTTCCATTTGTTTGAATCCGCCGCGCAACTGAAATGTCCCCGGATTGTATCCTAGTTTGGTTTTATTTTTTTTAACAAAATTAACAATTTGTTGATTGAGTTTTTGATGATTGGGGCCAAGTGAGGTGTAATAGATCCATTCTGTCGGTTTAAGTTTGGGCAAAGAATAAATGCGAGGTGCATGATAAACAAAAATCGTCCTTTCTCCCTTATAATTAATTACAAAAGAAGAGTTAGTTTCTTTGCGTTTGTCCAAAATGGCATATTCCATTTCCACCTTTTCTTTTTCTAAACGTTCCCAAATAAATTCTCCCGTGCCATCGTTTCCTAAAATTGTATAAAAAGCAGTTTTTAGACCTAAGCGTGAGGATCCGACGGCATTATTGGCCGCATTGCCGGCTACTTTGCGGTGCAGTTTGTCAATGGGAATTTTATCTGCAAAATTAACACAAATCATGCAACGGTCGGAATGCAAAGAGCAATTTACCTCCGCGTCATGAATCTGCAATAAATTATCCAGGGTGCAATCCCCAATAGAAATTATGTCATGCATATTATTTTTGGTTTAAATAATCAATGGCTGCAAGGGTGGCAGAACAACCCATACCAGCGGCAATAACAATTTGTTTGTAAGGGACGTCGGTGACATCTCCGGCGGCAAAAATTCCCTGGACGTTGGTGCGGCCGGTGCGATCCGTTATAATTTCTCCGTATTTATTTTTTTCCACCAAATCTATAAAATCCGCATTGGCCTGCATGCCAATATTTACAAAAATTCCTTGCACTGGCAAAGTTTGAGTGATACCGGTTTTGTCCGCGTATTCTAGGGCTTGCACCATTTTTTCACCGGTAATTTTTTGCATTTTTATTTCCGTAAGAATTTTTATGTTGGGATTATTTTTTACTTTATCAATCAAGATGGTTTCGCCACGAAATTCCGGATGAACATTTAAAAGATAAACAACACTGGCAATTTCCGAGAGCATCAAAGCAGAAGTTAGAGCGCTGTTGCCCCCGCCAATTACAGCTGTAATTTTATTTTTAAAAAGAGGCGCATCGCAAGTGGCACAGTAGGTGACACCTTTATGGAAGAAATCTTTTTCACCATCTATGTTTAGATGCCGGGGTTTGGCGCCTGTGGCTATCAAAATAGCGCGGGTTTCTTCTTTTTTTTCTTCTCCGGCCAAGTTTTTTAGTGTTAAAGAAAAACCATCTTTAATTTTTTCTATTTTGGTGACGGCAGAACCCAAATCAAATTCAACTTTATTATATTTTAGTTGTTCGTATAATTTATTGCTAAAATCAAAACCGCTAATTTTATTTTCTCCCGGCCAATTTTCTATATCTGTGGTGGTGGCTAATTCCCCACCCACTTCCGGAGCAATAACTTTTAAAATAAGATTTCTTCTTTTTCCGTAAATGGCGGCGGTGATGCCGGCAATGGATCCTCCTAAAATAGCTAGATCAAGCATAGTATTATATTAGTCCCCGAGCCTTTTAGGCGGGGCAGACAAATTTATTTAATTAATTCCTGTAACTCTTTAAAATGTTTAGCGGGTTCGGGATTGTTAAAAATTTCACTGCCCATTACCACATAATCCAGATTAAGATTTTTAATGGTTTCTAATTCTGGAATGTGAATGCCGCCGTCAATTCCCACTGGTGTATTGGGATGTTTTTCTTTAAAAAGCTTTATTTTTTCTAAAACTTCCGGTAAAAAGGCCTGGCCTTGCTTGCCTGGATGAACTGCTAAAAACATCATTAAATCCGCTTCATAGCCAGTGGCACCAATTTGTTCCAAAGTCGTCTCGGGATTAACGGCCACCCCGGCTTTATAACCATAGGCTTCTATGTGTTCTATGGAAGCTACAGGTATTTTGGCGGCTTCCAGATGAAAAATAACCCTTTGAATGTTGGGGAAATTATACCATCTTTCTATTTCTTGGGCTGGATTTTGTACCATCAGATGTAATTCAAACTGTACCGGAGTTTGAATAGAGCGGAGCGAATCCGGATCTACGGTTTTTTCCGGCACAAAAAATCCGTCGCAAACGTCAATGTGGACTAAATCGGTTAAATTTTCCACTTGTTGCAGTTGTTGTTGAAAAATTTCCGGATTAGTGGCGAGAATAGCGGGAATAATTTGCATAGATTATTTATCTAATTTAGTTAATTCCTCAATCCTTCTTTTATACCTTTCCTCATTAGAAAAAGGTGTATCTAAAAAAAATTTGGTAATGGTGGTGGCATATTCGGGACTCAAAACCGCTCCGGCCAAGCATAAGACATTGGCGTCCTCATCGGTGCGGGCCCATTTGGCCGCCTGGGTGTTATAGCCTAAGGCAGCGCGTATGCCTTTTATTTTGTTGGCGGCCATGCAAATACCATTGCCCGAGCCGCAGAGTAAAATTCCCCGACCGTTATTTTTTAAAATTTCACTAACCAATTTTTGAGCAACCAGTGGGTAGTCGTCGGCGGGTTCCGGCTGATTGGGTGTTAAATCTTCTAGAAGGTAGCCAAGTTCCTTAAGTTTATTTTTAATCTCTTCTTTAAGATTAAAACCGGCGTGATCGGTGGCAATAAAAATTGATTTATCGGTGTTTTCCATATTAAGTTTATTAATGTTGATTTTTATCAGTCTTATCTCTGATTATTATAGCAATTTGGAGAGGGCTTGACAAAAAGGTAATTTTTTGCTAAGCTGTGGGCAATCATTTCCCTGGAGGGAATTATGCCTTTCTGGATCATTTTGTCCTTGTGTCTGATGGGGAACGTGGCCTTGGCTCAGCCCGATCCGCTCACGGCGGAAGACCGGCCGGAAACATGGACGTCGGGCAACTTTGAGTTTACCTCTACTCCGTCCTGCGGGGCCTCGGGTTGTACTTTCACCATCGAGGCGAAGAAGGACGGCGTGGTGTTTTTTCACTTCATTAACATGAGCGCTGATGTCAGTGCCCTTAGCGACAATTGTATTCGCATCGGCACTACACACGACTTCATTGGTATTTACGACGTGGCCAACGTAAGTAGCCCGATCCTGCCGCAAGTCATCTGTCGGGAAGAAGATACACGCAGACTGTACAACGACGAGGTTGTTGGTTACAGGTACGTGGACCGTACGGCCAAGATGCTGGGCAAGCAACTCAAGGAGCGGATGGCTAGGCTCGAAATCCGCGCGGCCCAGTGGTCTAGGTTGGATGAACAGACGCAGCACGCCACCATCGTAGAGGCGCTGGCCATCACGCAGATTTTTTTGCGGGAAGGGCTGGAACCACCGCGCCCAAAGAATATCAAGAAGTTCGTACAGAAGTTGATCCCTCGGGTCTTTGATAAAGTGGTGGACGGCGTGGTCGATGCCGTCAACGACCGCCTAAACAAGCGCGGCCTGGGGGGCGGTCTTTCTATTCTCCTCAATTGATCGTTCTTTTAAATCCAACCCGCTATTCATTTTGAATGGCGGTTTTTTATATTTTATTGATAAATCATACTTGGTAGGTTATAATTAGCATATAAAAACTATGCGCGCTGAGAACTTACAATATTTTAGAGAAGAGTTGGGGCTAAAACCTCAAAAAGAGGCCAAAACATCTAAAGAAAAGAAGGATGGCGAATTTAAGTTTGAGATTATAACCTCTTCCGACTTGCGGGAGAGACTTAAAAATCGAGTCTGGGGTTTGGTGAATACCGCTCGTGAAGAACATTATGACGCCTTGGTGTTTTTGGATAAAAGCGCGCGACCAATTTCCTGGCTTTTTAGAAAAATGTGGGAAAGAATCTGCCCTGAAGAAAAAATGCCGCAGATAAATTTTGTCAACATTGGCAGAGATAATCCTGTTTACGAAGCCAGAGAATATACTCGTAATGTTGGTAATCCCCAAGCATGGGCTCCGGAAGTTTTTTCCTCTAACGTTGAGGGTTTACAAAATATTTTCGGCCATCAATTTGATAAGAAAAATATTTTGTTGGTGGATGAAGTGATGAGTACCGGCACGTCGTTGTTAATTGCAAAAAAACTTTTTGAAAATACCTTTTTTGGTATAACGGTTAATCAATCATCAATTTTTACGACCGACGAGATTGAGGATGTGCCATGGCACGCAATGCCTTGGATGGATAAACCCGGCGCTACTGGTGTTATGGATGATAAGGGAGAGTTATTAACTAAACGGATTGATCAAAAAAATTTAGATGACAAATTAGCTGAACTGACTGATAAAGTGACAGAAGAAGCAAAAGAAATGGCGGAAAGGAAGGGAGCGACTATGGGTTTTGGAGCTTCTACTTTTCTCGATTTTATAAGTAGGATGGAAGACGAAATAGTTAAGTTAAGAATCGCCAAAACTATTGATAAAAAATTGCAAAAATTGTCAGAATATTTTCCGGCCCTTGGAGAATTGAGGAGTTGTCTTCCCAAATTAAAAATTTTGGACAAAGCCCCATTGTCTATTCAGGCCAGTAATGAAGAAAAGGAAAAATATATTATTGATGCATGGCAGGCCATTAATGCTTTGGATTTATTGCAAGGAGATATGGGAAAGATAATTTTAGCAGAAATGGAAGAAGGTAATAATACCAAAGAATTGGAGGATTTGAAGTCTTTATTTGATTTTGTTAAAAATAGTAAGGATGAGGCTCTTACTCGTTCCAGTTTTCCTTATGATCTTTTTAAGAAAATTAACGATTTTAGCAATTTGAAAAAATTACAACGTCGGGGTAAACAATTAAGACGGGAAATGGATAAAATAGCCGAGGAAGTTCCGGCGGCGAATTGACTTTTTTAGGGCTTTTGTTAAACTATATTTAACGCTTTGATCCGCTAATCAGCGGGGAGCTGAAGGAAGAACGCCTCAAAAGGCAAGTAGAACCTTCTGGGCAGGCCCATTACAGCCGTAATTAAGTTAAAGTTCAAGATGGTACCGTCTAGCGCCATCCGCTGGTTGGCGGAGCTAGACTCTTGGCACGCTAAAAGCGTGTTTTTTAATTATTAAAAATTTGTTTTTATGCAATCTCAAAATAAAAAATCCCTTTTTGCTCAAAATGAAGAGGAAGTTTTAAGAATGTGGGCGGAGAAAAATATCTTTCAAAAAACTCTAGAGAAAAAATCTCCTAAGGGCAATTTTGTTTTTTTTGAAGGACCTCCAACGGCTAACGGCCGTCCGGGTATTCATCATATTTTGGCCAGGTCTTTTAAAGATATTATTTTGCGTTTTCGCACTATGCAAGGCTACCACGTGGAACGTAAAGCCGGCTGGGATACGCACGGTCTGCCTGTGGAATTGCAAGTAGAAAAGGAATTGGGCATTTCCGGCAAACCGGAGATAGAAAAATATGGCGTGGAGGAATTTAATCAAAAATGCCAAGAAAGCGTTTGGAAATATCAAGACGAGTGGGAAAAATTAACCCGGCGTATTGGCTTTTGGCTGGATTTGGAACATCCTTATGTCACTTATCGCAATGATTATATAGAAAGTTTATGGTGGATTTTTAAAGAAATAGACAAGCGCGGTTTGGTGTACAAGGGCTACAAAGTTGTTCCGCAATGTCCTCGTTGTGGCACGGCTCTTTCTTCTCACGAAGTGGCGCAAGGTTATAAAAATGTGGAAGACACCTCGGTTTATGTAAAATTTAAAGTTAAAGAACAGGATAAAACTTTTATTCTTTCTTGGACCACCACCCCCTGGACTTTGCCGGGCAACGTGGGTTTGGCGGTTGGGTCGGAAATAGTTTATGTCAAAGTAAAGCACAATGATGAATTTTACATCTTGGCCAAAACTTTAGTAGAACAGGTTTTGGATGCTTCCACGGAAATTGTTGAAGAATTTAAGGGTCAAGATTTAGAAGGTTTGGAATACGAACCCCTTTTTCCCGGAGTTTTAGATCCGCAAGGTAAAAAAGCTTGGTTTGTGGGTACTGGTGATTTTGTTTCCACTGTTGATGGTACTGGCATAGTGCACACAGCGGTAATGTATGGCGAAGACGATTTTAATTTTGGAGAAAAATATAATTTGCCTTTTGTGCATACAGTAGACGAGAATGGTCATTTTTTACCAATGGTTAAAAATTGGGCTGGTCAATTTGTAAAAAATCCGGAAGTGGAAAAGGGGATAATAGAAGATTTGAAATCTCGCGGCTTATTTTTAGCTGAAGAAAAATACGCCCATGATTATCCTTTTTGCTGGCGTTGTGACAGCCCGCTTTTGTATTATGCTAAAGATTCTTGGTTTATTAAAATTTCTGCCGTGCAAAAGGATTTACTCAAAAATAATGAAAAAATTAATTGGGTGCCGGACTATATTAAAGAAGGCCGCTTTGGCGAATGGTTAAGCAATATTAGAGACTGGGCCATTTCTCGTCAGCGTTATTGGGGTACTCCTTTGCCAATTTGGATTTGTGAGAAATGCGACCAAAAGGAAATTATCGGCAGTTTAGAGGAATTGCAAAAAAGGGCCGGTGCTTTGCCTAAAAATAAAGATGGGGAGGTTGATTTGCATCGCCCTTTTATTGATAATTTAAAATTTGTTTGTTCTTGCGGTGGAGAAATGAAAAGAATTTCCGATGTTTTTGATTGCTGGTATGATTCCGGTGCCATGCCTTTCGCCCAGTATCATTATCCTTTTGAGAATAAAAATTTGATTGATAAAGGAGAGCAGTTTCCTGCTGATTTTATTTCCGAGGCCATTGATCAAACCCGCGGCTGGTTTTATACACTACTCGCCGTTTCCACTTTGCTTGGTCAGGGCGCGCCATATAAAAATGTGATTTGTCTGGGACATATTCGCGACAAGGAAGGTAAAAAAATGAGCAAGTCTAAGGGTAATGTGGTGGATCCGTGGATGATTGCCGATAAGTTTGGCGTGGATGCTTTGCGCATGTATTTATTTTCTTTGAATCAACCCGGCGAACCTAAAAATTTTGATGAAAAAGAAGTGGAAGAAATTTTACGCAAAGTGATAATGCTTTTGGGTAATGTTATGAATTTTTATGAGATGTATAAAAAGGACACTGCCCAAAAATATGTCGGGTCGCCCCATCTTTTGGATAAATGGATTATAGCCAAATTTTTTGTTTTGATAAAAGACATGAATAGAGATTTAGATTGTTATCATGTTTTTGAAGCCTCACGCCGGCTGATTGATTTTATCAACGAGCTTTCCACTTGGTATGTGCGTCGCAGTCGCGAAAGATTAAAAGGCGAGGGAGAAGACAAAGAAAACTGTGCTGCCACTTTGCGTTTTGTTTTGGAAAATTTGGTTAAATTGCTAGCGCCTTTCATGCCTTTTGTCAGTGAAAGATTTTATGCCCGTTTAGATGGAAAAGAAGAATCTGTGCATTTGGATGATTGGCCATTGGCACAAGAAGAAAAAATCAATTGGGAGATTTTAAAAGAAATGGAATTAGCTAGAAAGATAGTGGAATTAGGTTTGTCCGCGCGAGCAGAAAAGACACTCAAGGTGCGCCAACCTTTAAGTGCTATGTGTATTGCCAATTTTCAATTAAATGAAGAATTGATTAAAATTATCTCCGAAGAATTAAATATTAAAGAAGTTAGGGTAGTTAAAGATTTTAGTGATTTGCAGGGTGAAAATTGGTTAATTAAGATTGAAGGTACCTTGTCAATAGCCCTTAATATAAAAATAGATGAACAACTAAAAGCCGAAGGAATGATTCGCGAAATTGTGCGCGCTCTTAATCAGTTGCGTAAAAATGCAGGATTAACAATTAAAGACCAGGTGGTAATGACAGTAGAAACAGCTGACGGGGAATTGCAAAAAGTTATTAAAGATAGTGTAGATATTTTGTCTGCTCAGGTTTTAGCCAAAGAAATAATTTTAGGCAAGGTTGGTGAAAAAGGTTTTCAAGGCGAAGTGGAAGGCAAGGAAATTAAAGTAAATTTTAGTTAATTTAAGATGTTTTTTTATTTTTTTAGATATGTTATAATAAATTCATCAAGTTTTTAGTATTAATTTTTTTATATAAATATATGGCCGAAACCTTAAGAGTTTCTTCAAGCGAAATGGGTTTGCTTCCCGAGGAAGTAAATTTTACAGGGGAAAAATCAAAAAAAGGTGTTAAAAAAGCAGGGGAGGTCGTGCCTCTTGTCAAAAGAACCAAAACTGCCTCAGAAGCTAGAGTGCGTTTTGAAGAATTAAGAGCGGCTAGAACCGGAGAGGCTGGTAAAAAAAGAATGGCAAAAATTGAGACTCCAAAAATAGAACCCTCAAACGCGGAAGAAGATGTTTTGGTTACTCCAAAAGGAGAAACTTATGAAGCCAAAACTTTGAGAGCGATAAAAGAAAGGGCGAGCGTTTTAGCAGAAGGAACAGGTGCAGAATCCCAGCAGCTTAGGGAACAATCAGAAAAAGAACTAGCGGCTCAAGCTTTAAAATATAAAGAAGCGGATCGTAAAAAGAAAACAGAAGATTTGTTTGATAAAACAATGGATAGCATTATTATTGATCAACAATATAAAGATACTCTGGCTGGAGACAATTCTTTTGGAGAAATTTTTGTTAAAAAAGATTTAGGTCTTTTAAGGACAAAAATTGCCAAAACCGTAGATGATTTGGAGAAAAAAATGGATTTAACACCCGAGGGAAAAGTTAAAGGTTGGGATTTGTTTGGTTTTAAGAAAAGAAAAATGGAAAAGACTGAAGAATATAAGCGTTATCAGGCTTACAGAGAAATGCAGGAGGCTTTGATTTCTAAGGTAGCTAAGGCTGGAGATAAAGTAGCGGCTAAAAAGGATCGTTTTTTAAATGAGACAGAACAAAGGTCAAAATGGGTAGTACGATAAGATAAAATTTAGGTTTTTTAAAGGGACCCCTCTAACTAAAGATGGGTCTCTTTTTTATTTTTTAGCTAAATTTGGCTAAAAAATATTGTGAACATGCTCTTGATTTTTCTCTATTTTTTTGCTAAGATAAAGAAAAGTAAAATTTAATCTTTTTTATGACAATTCAACAAATTTATAATCTGGCTCTGCAATTGGGTTTAAAAACAGATCTGCGCGGAGAAAAAGGGGTCAAAAAATATTTGGCCAAGATAAAAAAATACTATGAGAGTTTATCGGCTGAAGAAAAAAAATATTTTGACGAGACAAAATTGCAAGATCCTTATGCCGATTCTTCTATTCATTTGGCGGACTCGCCTAAGTTAGAAGTGCGTTCTGTTTTGGCCGGTATTGATATTGATGTGGGGGAAGTATTGTTGGCCGCCAATTTACAAGAACGTGGAGAAAAGATAGATTTAATCTTGGGCCATCATCCTATTGGTAAATCTTATGCCGAGCTTTCTGAAGTGATGGATTTATTGGTTGATAGTTTTGTAGAGGTGGGTGTCCCCGTGCATGTGGCGGAAAATTTAATTCATGATCGAATGATAGAAGTTAGCCGCGGAGTGCATCCTATCAATCATTATCAGGCCATTGATGCCGCCAAACTTTTAAAAGTTAATTTGATGAATACGCACACTTTGACGGATAATTTGGTGCAAAAATTTATTAAAGATTTTCTTAAAAAGAAAGCACCGGAAACAGTGGGAGAAACCTTAAAGGCTTTAATGGAAATTCCCGAGTATCAAATTGCCAAACATCAAGGCGCGGGACCTAAAATCACTTCCGGCCGTCCGGAGAATCGTTTGGGCAAATTTATGATAGAAATGACCGGCGGCACCAACCCTTCGGAAAAAATTTATCAAGAAGTTTCTAAGGCGGGTATTAGTACTGTTATTAGTATGCACATGAATGACAAGGGCTTTAATGAGGCTAGAGGATCTTTTTTAAATCTGATTTTTGCCGGACATATGGCCTCGGATTCTTTAGGGATGAATTTGTTTTTGGATGAGCTGGAAAAGAAGGGAATTAAAATTTTACCTTGCTCCGGTTTAATTAGAGTGAGCAGGGTTAAAAAATAAAATATATGATAAGAGAAGTGAAAAGACCTTTAGACCCTAATTTATATAAACCAGATGGTTCTAGGAGGACTGCCGATTTTAAAGGCGTGTTGATAGATTGGGAAGCCCGTGACGCTGAAAAGACACAGCGACAAGCAGAAGAAAAAAAGGACGAACAAGAAAGAAAAAAGACGGTTTTGGAAACACAGAAGGCTGTTTTTGAAGAGAGGATTGAACAGCTTACAGACCAGATAAGAGAAGCAAAAAGGCTAATTAGCGTTAATGAGATACATCGTCAGGAAATACGATCTCGCCGCGGAGATGCTTTTGTTCAAGAGATCAAGATAAAACAAGCGGAAGCGACGATTATTAAAGCCACGGAAGATATAGCCGAGGTTAGGAGCAAGGTTAGGGATTTGCGACGAAGGTTGGATTTTTTGTTGGAAACGGAAGAAAAACAAGC
>MFQT01000008.1 GCA_001783145.1 Candidatus Magasanikbacteria bacterium RIFOXYB2_FULL_38_10 | reverse complement strand
TATTATTATTACTATATTAATATTTTACCTTAATTATATATTCTTTCTTTATTATCTTAACTTCTATTATCTATTATTCTGTTATTACTTTCTTTCCTGACACCAACTTTTTAGACTAAATTTTGAGATTATTATTGTGAGCGAGGGGGGTAAAATCACACACTGGTTCGCTTTGGTAAACAATTGAACTGTCCGCCGCAAAGCGGCGGGACGATCTGGGGGATAAGAAAACGACTGACCATAAAAAAGCATATAATTTTTATTATATGAAAAGCAAGGTTGGTTACATCTTATGGGTCGAGATGATCCAAAAAATTCCGCGTTGGGAATTAACGCTCGGAGTAGTTTTTTTGGGTTTAATTGTTCTAGGAATTTGTTTTTATTGGATTATCCGAATTTTTCAACTCCAGATTTTTCATGCCTTTGAAAAAATTAAATTAAAACCAAAAGATCTCGACCACTCGTTTAAGGACGCCAGATACATTGAAATTATCATCCCCAAAAATTCACAAGCCACAGCTTTTCAGGTGCAGCAGAAAATTCTTAAAGCCATTCACTCGACATATATTGATCCAGTTGAAGGGCCACATGAATTTTCGCGCACCTGGTATTTCTTCCAAAAAATGTGGCGACTCTGGAAAGTGTATCGCAACCACCAGGTATTTTTTGGCCTGCAAATTTGGGCGCAGTACCCGTTTGTCTCCTTTCGTTTAAATATTCCTAGCGAATATTTTGACCGCATTGAAAAAGCTATTTTCAATGCTTATTCCAATGCGGAAATAATTGATCTGGATAAAAGCAAGGTCGTTGAAGAAATATCTAAACACCATAAAAGTTTTTTAAGCTACGGCGAGTCAACGATTGAAGGCAAGTTTTATCACCGAGTTAAAACTTTTAAGGATGTTTCGAGCGACCCAGTGGACTCAATTATTTCCACGATGGAAGGTTTAGAAAAAGGCCAGTTTATGGCCTACAATGTTTGTCTTTCACCCTCTTCGCATTTCTTTAACCAGATAATTCATTATTTGCTGGAAGAGCAGGAAAGGCTCCAAGGACTGCCAGAAGATAAAAAGTTCGGGGCATATAATAGGATGTATGTGTCGGAGCTGGTTACTTCTCTCGCCACTGCCATGCTTGAGAAAATGAAGGCTTCACTCTTTCAAGTCATAATCTCCTATTGGGCCGTAGCGCCTACGCCTGAAGAAGCTGATGAAAAGATAGTGAATGTGCAGGCCGTTTTGAATGAGATCAATCAGAAAAATATGAACACCTTGAAACACCGCCGACTGTTTACCAAGCAGGTCGAGGACATTGTAGGGAAAGGTGTGCTCTCGACCATTATTAATATGAGGCCAGTACTCAAAAGGCGTAAGCATGAGTACTGGCCTTTTTCTTTTTATGAAAACTACGGCCAGATGGTATCCGATAGCGAATTATATTCTTTTTGGCATTTACCGAACATAACGGAAAACACTGTGTCTTCAATTAAAATTATTAAATTTAAAAAACTACCAATGAGTAGTGAAATGCGAGAAATTTCCGAACGCTTTTTTGTTAATTTGGGTCACTCTAATTTCCGGATGCAGGGAAATATCTCCATCGGCATTTCCACCTGGGAAGACATGAAAAAACATACCTACATCTTGGGTGGCACGGGTGCCGGAAAATCCGAAACTTTAAAAACCATGCTGAGCAATCTTTTGCAAAAAGAAGATGAGGAACAAACCGCCTGTTTAATTATAGACCCGAAAAATGATTTTGCCACAGATCTTTTAACCATGATTCCAGAACACCGAAAAGATGACGTGATATATTTCAATCCGCCAGCCCAAAAAGATAAGCCTTTGAGCTTTCCATTTTTTTCGCAATTCTCAGGAAATAAGACTAATGATGAACGGATTGAATTTTTAATCTCCATTATGAAACGGTTCGTGCAAATAGACTCAACGTATTCTTGGGGACCAGAATTGGAAAATATTTTAAGACAGCTGTTTGCCACTGCCTACCTCCTGCCCGAACAGTCTTTATCTGGTTTGGATATGCTCCTGCACGAACCAAACCAGATAAAAAATATTTTAAAATATTTGCCACCACGGTTACAAAAATTTTGGGTGGATTCTATTTTAAAAAGAACTAATAATGATTTGTCTAAATATTTGGCCACGACCAATAATAAAATAGGCAAAATATTGGATTACCCGGAATTTATGAATATTGCCGACAGAATGGATACTAAAATTACTTTTGAGGAAATGATCAACACCAAAAAGATTTTTATTGCCAACCTCGGCTCCTGCAGTGAACAAATGAAAAAATATTATTCAGTCTACCTTACCGCTCACATTGCCGAGGCAATTTTCGGCCAGGCCAGGTTACCGAATGAAGAACGCAAACGGACGGTCTTTGTGGTTGACGAATTTCAGCGGGTGGCCAGTGATATTTTTGAAACCTTGTTTTCTGAAGTTAGAGCTTTTAATACTGCCCTCATTATTTCCAATCAATTTATGGGGCAATTAGATTTACGAATACAGAAATCTATTGAATCCAATATTGCCACCAAAATTTTTATGCGCACTCAGTCGGTAGACGATGCCGAAATTGCGGAAAAAATCTTAGGCGGCAAAGTATTGGCCGAAGATATTATTAACTTGCCGACCGGCACGGCGTATATTAAAACTTTAGCCTATGGCACACCGCAGGAGGCCATGTCTATAAACATCAAAAGAACACTCCACCCGACAGACATTGCCAAGGATACAGAAAGATTATTTATTGAAGAAACCATGGAACGCTACGGGACGCCGCTTGAAGTAATTAAGCAAAAGCGAGCGACGATTAATAATATATATTATTCAGCCGACCGCGAGCAGATTTTCTTTGAGCAGATGGGTCGACACACGACTTTTGATGAGACGCCGGAGACAGCAGTTGTGCCAGGAGAAAAACCAACCGTCTTAGCCCAACCAGGGCAAGATAATAATGAAAAAACTATTTTTGACTTTTAATTTATGTCTTTAAACACCCTTGACGTTTCATTAACACCAAGAGAAGACATTAAAATCTATAACGTACAGTTAAACCAGAACGCCTTAGAAACAATGTCTTTAATTTTTGAATTTAAAATAGCCACCGCCTGGCAGATTAGCAGATTTTTACGCCAGCAAGACCGTGTTAATTATGTATATTTAAAACTGCGTCAGCTGTGGCAAGCCGGATATTTGGAAAGTTTTAAAATATTTACTGGTTCCCGTTCCGGCATGCCAGTTTATTATATGCTGTCCAAGCAGGGGCTTGTGGCACTCAATGAATACGGCCATTATGATCAAAACCGCCTTGAAAACTATCCACAAGCCAAGAAGCTCTTGTCCTGGAATTTATTCCGGCACGAAGCCGAAGTGGTCGAACTAGCCAGCTTGGAGGCTAAAAATAAAACTCAAAAATTAAAAATAATTTTTAAAGGAGAGATGGACTCATTGGCTAGAGAATTTAGAAGCGATAAAAATATTGAAGTTTTAACTCCGGATTACACCGTTATATATACCGCTTTCAACGTGACTGAGCGCGTTTACAGTGAATATGAGCGAACGAGCAAATCTCTAGGAGCGATGATCAGAAAAATTGAACGCTACATACAATTTTTAAACTCCAACGAAAATATTCACACAACTTTAAGGTTTATCTTTCAGACACCACAGATGGAGCAATCCTTTTGGCTTCGGCTGTTAATGAATAAGGCAAGTTTTTTACAAAAATTAAGAATATTCACCACCAATCTAACACTCCTTGGATCATTTGAACAATTTCTCGAGCCAATTTACGCTTCAGAACAGACAGTTAAACTCGAAAAACAAGGACGATTAATTGCCGACTTATCCAAAAGAATAAAATTATTTTCTTTTCTATGATAAATACTTACGCCGACCTCATTGAAGACATAATTACAGAAATGAAAATGAACTTACCCAAAGAAGAACATCTTTTGGTTGGCCATGAATATTTTGTCTGGCTGGATTTTTTAAAGAAAATTAAGCCAGAAAGCAAATTACTTATTTGTACAAATGGCACAATTAAAGAATATACCGAGATTGGCGAAATAATGATCTTAGCCGAAACCAATAAATATCCAGTCTGGCATATCCAGCCACACTTTATTGAGCTGGAGATTGTTATAACTTATGAAGATGGCGAACTGAAGACCGTAAATTCAAAAGATAATATAAATATGTCCGAAGTCTGGGACGTACCGCGTCACCTAGATGAATTCTCCGGAACAGTTAAAGGCATATTGAATGAACAAAAAAATTTTATTGCTTATGATCTGGAATTGGTAGGAAATTTTTTGCAAAAAATGGAACTGCTAAAAAATGCCGGCTTCACTATCTCCGAATATGTGTTATTCCCCACAGATAAAATTGCGAGCACATCCAGTAGTAAATTGGAGGCGTCGCTGCTTAACTTTATCTCCAAATCCTGCGAAGCGGGATTAAAAGTCGATGGAGTGGTTGTGGTAAGCGACAATCCGTTGTTGCCTGGAAATTGTACACGCCTTATCTTTAAACCGAAATCAGTTAATAATTAATTTAAGACTTATGAAAAAAATCTTATCAATCATTACCAGTATTTTTGCCTCCCTGTTTATGGCCTCAGTGGCTTTTGCCCAAGCCCTGCCTCAACCAGATTTGTCTGTTTGGCAATCTGATAAAATGAAGCCGGTCCGCGACTTTGCCAATATTGCCATCGGCGTCATTTTTGGCATTGCCGTGCTTTATTCCGTCATTATGATTGCTTGGTATGGAATTAAACTGCAATCAGCTGGCGGCGACCTGATTAAATCCCAAGAGGCCAAACATGGACTCAAAGCCACTATCGTTGGTGTCGGCATTACCTTTGGTGCTATTTTCATTATTGGTTTAATTCTCTATGTACTTGGGTTAATCGGCATTAAAGGCGCTTAATTTACAATTTTATGAATGAAGAAGAACCAAAGAAAAAACCGCCGAGAGGTCCGCTGTTTTGGCTGGACAATCTTCTTAAAAAATATATTCCCAATTTTAATGCTCGGGCTGTTATTTATTTGAGTATCATTTTCGCTATTGTTATCTATGCTCAGATTTGGAACTTTGGGTCGCACCAAAAAATAAAACCGCCGGAAAAAACAAAGGAGACAGTTATTGCTGATCAGACATATTGGGATAGTTATGAATATACAGACAAAATAAAAAACCAAACAGTTGAATCTTTTACCAATGAATTGCAAAACTGGCTCGACGGGAAAGACCAGGAACTGGTTAAACGCAAATTTGAAGACATTCTGTTTATTAACTCGGCTCTGACGCTCGGCACTGGCGGCGACTTGACCGAAGTTGTGCCACAAAGTTTTGCCTATTTGGAAAATATTGCCCGCGGACGCTACCAGTATGCACAAAAAAATGGTTTTTTGAGCGACACTCCAACTTTGGTAAAACTGGGAACAATTGTCTGCAATCTTGATCCCAACACTGAACAACTGACTGGTATTGAACTTTATGACTGGCGCTATGCCTCAATGACAAAGATTTCCACCTTCATGAGCACTAAGCCAGATTGGAAGATGACAGTCGGCGATAAAATTCTGGATGTAAGCGACCCACGAATTGAAGATAAGGCTATTCTTAAATACAAAAATGCCAATAACCAGCCAGCCGGATTGTTTTCTTTTTTAATTTTTCACAATCCAAAAAATAATAGCATCGTCCTAGCAGATAGTGAAACTTTAGAAATGAACGGCGTCGATGCCAAATTAACTCTGAGTAGAATTACCACGCATTGGAATAAAAATCCGAAAATATATTTTGCTTATGGATATGAAGGCTGTAAGCAAATGAGTACCACTACTCCAATTATTATACCTTATGGACAATCTAATTAGAGCCGTTCTAGTAAATTACGTTCCGACCGTCATTGTCATGAGTATTGTCATCGGCATTTTTGTAGTTGCCCTGGCCGGCGTTATCCGCAATTCCGGCAAGCAAACCGATGTTGCTCGTTCCAACTATATGATTCAGACTGTGATTGTTGGACTGGTGATGCTCTTTATTTCCGGAGCCTTTGTCTTTGCTTTTCATGAAGTTTACATGAGCCATTTCTATAATAATGTGGAACAGGATTTGGCCAATAAATTACCAAGCGAAGGCACGATTAATAACACTGATCTTTTAAGTTCGGATGTTAAAAGCACTTCCATCACCATGCCGGATCCGAAGTGTATATTAGTCGTCGTGGATACCATTGACTGCGTCAAGAAAACTATCAATGATATCATCGGAGTAATTATTGGTAAGATGGTACGAGGATTAGGAGTCGTACTCTCTGAGGTCTTAGATAAATTTCATTTCAATTTTCTATTTGCCTTGCCGACACAAGTATTTGACAAGGGTGCGAGCAATCCGGATGATGCTGCACAAGCCATTAATTTTGACAGCCTGTTAAAATTGAGCGAGATTATTGGGCTGGCCTGGGTTTATCTTTTGGTTGTCACACATTACTTTAAATCAATTCTCTTTGCCATGGACAGCGACTACTCAAGCGACTTTGCGGGCGACATTGGCAAAATGATCTTAGGTTTTGCTGGCGTATTTATGGCTCGCTATATCGCCGAAGCCATTATTAAAACCGCGGCGGCCTTTGCCACTTTTCTCTTCAGCACGCCTTTGGCCAATGGTTTGACCTTGGCGTTAAAATCGCTTTTGACTGACAATCTTTGGAGTTCTTTTAATGGTTTCAGTATTTCTCTCGTAGCCTTGGCAATTTTTGTGCTGGTCTTCATTATTCTTTTTGGCTTTGTGGTTTTTAAAAATGCCAAGCGCTATTTTATCCTCCTTATTATGATACTCCTCGCTCCGATTTTTTCGCCCATGCTATTTTTTGATATGACCCGGACAATGGGCATGATTTTCTGGAATAAATTTATTGTGACCAGTTTTAGCCTGGCTTTTGATTTGCTTATTCTCCTCATGGTCTTCGTTTTCTTAGGCTCGGGCGGACTTTCCTTGGGTAATCTCATTCTCATATTAGTCGGCTTGGCTATCGTCGCCGACAGCAATAATTTAGTCCAGCAAATTGCTTTAGCTTCGGAAGTTTCCGGCTTTCGTTCAGTGGTTCGGCGCGGCTTTAGAAACAGCGCCGGCACGGTAATGGCCATTAAAAGTTATCTTAAATTATGAGCGACGAAAAACAAACCAAAATTGATATTCCAGAATCTATTGAAGGCTACAAAGTAACCCTGTTTTGGGGACTGACCACCACGCAGATTATTTTAGTGTTTATGGCCACGCTCTTTGCCGGCTTTGGTATTTTCTCTATTGCCTCCAAACGCTTTACTGCCATGGCTTTTATGTTTTTAATAACTGGTTTGATGCTCCTCGGGATTATTGAAATTAGAGGCCGTAATTTTTACCGTCACCTGCTATTTATTCTTTCCTACTACAAAACCCAGCCCCGAGTTTTGATCTACAACCACTACAGCGCCAGCGGCGATGCCCGCGAACAAAACAAACATTTAATTTATGAACAAACCAATAACACCAAAACTTTTGCGGGAATTTTGATTGCCATTGTCATCGGTCTCATTCTTTTGATTTTAATTTCTATATATATTTACCATGTCATACATACGCAATCTGCTATTCAAAAATAAGCCCGGCTACCAGACGCTTTCCAGTTTCTGGCAGTTTAAGGATATTAAGGATGGAGTAATAATTATGAAAAGTGGTGCCTACCGCATGTGCTTGGAAATTTTTCCGGCCAACTTTAGTTTGATGGACGACGAAGAAAAACGCCGGGCAGTTATTGGCTTCGAGCAGGTACTCCGGGAAATTGAAGTTAAGTATCCGCTCAGAATTTTGGTTCAAACTAGAAAAACCAATGCCAATGACTACATCAACCAACTAGAACACGCGTATAGCATCCGGAGCCTTGGTACTTATGATTTGTTTCGCAAGCACGCTGACTTTATCCGCGAAGTCAACAAGGATTATGAAATTATTACCAAAAAGTTTTATTTAATTTTAGAATTTAGTGAACTTAAATATACCTTGTCTAAAGATATTATCAGCCGTGAAGAAAAAAATCTCAAAAAGAAGCGCGAAATTACTGAAGAAGAAATATTCCAGGAAGTGCGACAAAGTATGCTGGGAATACTGGCCACTTTTAAGTCGCAATTTCAGGCAATTAATCTTAAAAGCAAAAATCTCTCTACCAGTGAAATTGTGAAGGTAATGATGAGTTATCTGGACGAGGAAAAATTTTTAAACAACCGCGAATTTTATGAACACTTGGATGAACACCGCCAACGGGCCGGTAAAGAAGGTTTGCCGTTTTCGGTGATTAATAAAATTAGCCCAGATTTTATTGAGGACGAAAACATTGACCTCATGAGCATTAACGGTAAACTCTACCTGCGCTCGGAATTTTTAAGCGAGCTCGGCTCGCATGCCTACATTGACTGGTTTAAGGAAATAGTGATGTTTCCTTATGCCAACGATTTAATGCTGACCTACACCAGCAAGGATCCAGCCGAAGCCGTGGTTAAGCTCTCGGATAAACGCCAACGGATTGAGGCAAAAATATTTGACGAAAATACCCAGCATCGGCCAAAAAATATTGCTGACAATTTGGTTTTGGAAAGCACGGAAAAAATTGAAAAACAATATTTACGCTCAGAAATTAAGCCGATTGATTTAAAAGTTGAAATGACTTTTCGCTCCGACACTATTCAGGCCTTGAACATTGTACATATGAATTTGGAGCGATTATTGAATAGAAAAATGATGCGTTCCCGAATTTATCATTATGAACAATTTGAAGGACTAAAAGGAACTTTTATTGCGGGGTACAGCGACACCAACACTAAAAACCACCGTGACATTAATACTGATGTTTCGGCATTTACTTTTCCGTTTATCATTCCGCAAATTTCCTCCAGCACTGGCATACTTTATGGCGTGGATGAAATTAACCGTTCATTGGTTACGATTGACCGCAAAGAATTAGAAAGCTATAACCGCTCAATTGTCGCTTCCACTGGCGCCGGCAAGTCGTATTTTATAAAACTGGATTTAATCCGCTCGCGTATGATTGGCTACCAGTCGTTTGTACTAGATGTAGAAAATGAATTTGAAATGGTCACCAACTATTTAAAAGGAAAATATATTGAACTTAACGACAAGTCTATTTATTACATCAATCCCTTTCATATTTCTGGTCCCGAATACAAAGCGCAGAAAATTGAATTTGTGCGCGATCTGTTTAAAACAATGTTCAGCAATGAAAAAATTGGTGTGACTGAACTGACTAAAATTGAAAAAGTTATTGGCAATGTTTATGAAGAGGCGCTGGCAAAAAACAGCCAGCCGGTTTTAATTAATTTTATTCAAGCCATTGAAACACTGCCAAAAAACAGAACGACTGAGGGATTATTAACTGTCCTCCGGTCATACAACGAACCCAGCCACCCGCAATATTACCTTTTTAACAAACAGCAAAATATAGATTTTGCCAATGATGATCTAATTGTCTTTGCCTTAAAGTATGTGGACAAGCGTGACTTTGTCATTGCTGTAATACTCGAGAGTTACTGGAATTATATCAACCATCCTAAAAATAAAGTTAAATTCAAAAATTTAATTATTGACGAAGCCTCCCAGCTTTTTCAGTCCGGCTTGATTGTGGAAAAGCTGGCGTCCTTGGCTCTGCGAGGAAGAAAGTATAATTCGGGTGTGACAACGATTGTGCAGTCAATTAATCATTACTATAACAGCGCCTTCCCGCGAACCAGCGACCTTTTTGACCAGTCATCGGTGACTTTGGTTATGAAGCATAAAGTCAGTGATTCTTTTGATAAACTCAATGAAAAGGTGCATATAAATAAGCCAGAGCGAGCCTACTTAGAGAGACTCGAGGTTGGAAAAGGACTTCTTATTGTGAATGATTCCAAAATTCCGCTGTCCATTAAAAGCAGTGAAGAGGAAGATCGAGTCTGCACTACCAAACCGCCAGCTTAATTTATGGGTGTCGCTTATCTAATCCAATTAATTTACAGCCAACGGCATAAACTAAAAAATTGCTGTATTTTGTTGCTTATCTTTTTTCTCGGTTTTGGTTTTTTTATTTACCTCTTAATTTCTGTTGCTTTTGCCGTGATCCAAGGCACGGGTCGAGTTTCTGATACTGATCAACAAAATCTCGCAACTTTCTCTGAATTCCAAAGCTTTAATTACAAAACCATTGCCGGCGATACTTGGTATACTTTTGCCCATCCTTATGCTTTTCCGACTTTGGGAGTTTTAACCCAAGGAGTGATTCTAGATTCGTCGGCCGTGGTCGGACTAAGGCATGTGGCTTGGGACATCGCCGACCGCGTTTCCCGACAAACAGAAGTCCGCGCCTTTGCCGATGGCACGGTCATTGCTGTCAAAGATAATATGTTAATAAATACCACCCGGCGCTGGAAATTTTGT
>MFQT01000007.1 GCA_001783145.1 Candidatus Magasanikbacteria bacterium RIFOXYB2_FULL_38_10 | reverse complement strand
CAAGGCCGCGGCGTGATCTAACACGTGAATCCAATCGCGCACATTAAGACCATCACCGTAAACAGGCACTTTTTCTCCTTTTAATAGTTTAAAAACAAAAAAAGGAATAACCTTTTCCGGAAATTGATATGACCCATAATTATTAGAACAATGCGTCACTACCACCGGCACCTTGTGAGTAATAAAATAAGCATTGCACATTAAATCCCCGCCGGCTTTAGCCGCCGCATAAGGCATATTAGGCCAAATAGGCGTGTTTTCGGTAAATTTTTTATCCTCATCCAAACCCAAAGAACCATAAACTTCATCAGTGGAAACCTGTACAAATTTTTGCACTTTATTAAACCTTACCGCATCCAAAATCATTTGAACACCTAATGTATTCGTTAAAACAAAATCCTGACAGCCGCCATGAATAGACCTGTCCACATGAGTTTCGGCGGCAAAATTTATCACGTGCGTGATTTGGTTATCCGCCATTACTCTATTTAACTCTTCCAAATTAGTAATGTCGCCCTGAACAAATTTATAATTGGAATTTTTTTCTATATCGCGCAAATTTTCCAAATTACCGGCGTAAGTCAATTTATCAAAATTAATAATAAAATGGTCCGAATACTTCTTTAACATGTGATGAATAAAATTGGAACCGATAAAACCAGCTCCGCCACAAACCAATAATCTCATAATTTTTAAATTTAAAAATTAATTTTCTCTAAAAAGGTAAGGCCGGACAATGGCCCAAACCGCCAGAGCTTGTCCATCCCAAATTTGATTATTTTTAATCAATTCTTCCATTTCATCAACCCGCCGCGGCATCAATTCTATTAATTCTTGCGGGTTATTTTCCGCCGGCACCCTAAAAAGGCCGCGAGCCAAGTAAATTTTACAAATTTCCGTACTGACTCCGTTAAAGGGGCAAAACTCTCCCACGTTAATTAACTCCGTTGCTCCCAAACCAGCTTCTTCCTGCAATTCCTCGCGAGCGGATTTTTCAAAATTACCATCAGCTTTTACGCCACCGCCGGGAAATTCTATACTCCATTTGCCAAACAAACCACGATAGGTTTTAATCAGCCCGATTCGGCCGTCATCTAAAAGAGGCACTACCATTACGCTACCGGGTGTTTCGGCGTAATAATATTCCCCCGGTTCTTCTTTCCCCTGGATTTCAAAAGTATCGTGGCGATAAATCCACCAAGGATTTTGATGTACAATTTCCGTTTTAATTCTCTTCCACATAATTTTTAATTCTTTGACCTAATTCTTCCATTTCTCCCGCGGCATAAGCTTTACCCGGCCACAATCTATAACCATCACCGTTAAATCTGGGCACGATATGAAAATGAGTATGAGGCACCACTTGGCCAGCCTCGGCCCCGTTGTTAATGGTTAAATTAAAAGATTTCGCACCCGCTCCTTTTAAAACAGCCGGGGCTACTTTTTTAGCAGCTCTAATAAGTTCACACAATATTTCTTCCGGCGTATCGGAAAAATTATAATAATGATCTTTGGGAATAATTAAGGTGTGGCCGGGATTGACAGGATTGATATCTAAAAAAGCCAACACTTGATTATTTTCATAAATTTTAAAACTGGGAATCTCTCCACTGATAATTTTACAAAAAATACAATCCTTAACCATAGGGGGTTACTTTTTAATTATTTTTATTAGTTGTAAATTGTCCCAAGCGGCAATCATCACTCCCAAATCCGCACCCTTCTCATTAAGCCGTGCGCGTAAATCCCGAAATTCTCCTTCTTCTAATTTTAAATCATAAAAATAAACAGGCAAGCCGGCGTTTAACAAATTATCAATAGCTTTGATTTGATTTGGATCACTCCAGCCGGGAATAACTTTGCGACCGGGAAAAATATACTTATCGCCATAACGAGTGACAATAATGGCATTTTTTTCCGTTAAAAAATAAACCTGATCGCGCCACGCTTGATATTGCCCGACTGTTTCCTTAACTTGTTTTAAGCCATCCAATTTAAAATAAACCTCGGTTAAGCTGGACAAACCCAAAATAATCAAAAGGAACACTGCTATAAATTTAGCAAATTTGGAAATTCGCCACAAGATGCTTAAAAAATAAGCGGCCAAGGGCAAACTAAAAACATAGATCGGCAAAAAATACCGCACGTAAGAAGTGCCGATAGAGGCCATACCCACTAAATTATCATAAAAAATCCAAGAGCCATAGTAAGTTAAGATGTAACAACTGATGAAAAACCAAACCCATAAATAAGTAACGGGAAATTTACGGCGCAAGGCGATGACCAAAACTCCGGATTGAGAGCCTGTAGTTGCTTCTATTTTTTCCTTTTTATTTTTTTCTCTATCCAAAAAAAACATTAGCCAGCCCGCCACCGTAATTAAAAACCACGGCCTAAACAACAAGAAAAAATATTTGATAAAAATTTTAGCCATATTGGCAGGATGAAAACCAAAAGGCAAAACTAAAGCCTGCCAAAAATTAATACCTTGCGGACCGCTGAATACCAGACCACTGGAACCGCCAGCCAAAGGCTTAACATAACCACTGCCAAAAATATTGCCGTAAAAAGCATATTGGGTAACAAAAAACAAAATAGCTGGAATAACTAAACCTAAAATTAAAAATCCCATCTCTTTTTTAGACCATTCTTTTTTGGTTTTAATCAAAGTAAAAATTCCCAGCCCCAAAAGCCAAATTATTTCCGCCGGCCGCAAATAAATACATAAGCTCCAGAATAAACCAGTCAAAAAAATCAACCGGAGTTTTTTTGTTCCGACGCGTTCTCGGCTTAAAACAAAGGACAGCGCCGCACACAGCAAAAAGAAAACAAACAACAAATTATGTTGAAAAGGACGGCTGGCGTTGTACCACCAAGCCGGCAAAATGAAAAACATCACCGACGAAGCAAAAGCCACCCCTTTACCCCAAAATCTCCGCCAAAAAAAATAGCCCACCAACGGAGAGGCGGCGGCTAAAAGTGGAGTAAAAATAATGGAGAGCAGGTTAAAAAGATTTTTGTCAAAAATAAAGGCCAAGATTTTTACCGCCAAGCCGACTAAAACAATAAATCCGGGAAAACCAATAGGTACAATTTGGCCGTCGATTACGGTGGTACTGCGCGGATGAACTTGATTTAAAGAAATAGAACTTAAATTTTCTTTTAAATTAAAGGAGTTTTCCCTAACGAACTGTCTGATAAAAAAATAATTGACAGACTCGTCCGGCTGATTAAGAATTAAGTAAGCCGGCTCGGATTTTTCTTTTATCTCCACCGGTTCTCCGCCGCCACATTTAATTTCCACGTCGGCCACCGCCGAAATTGTCTCGTGTTTTTCACTGCTAAAAATAGGATTACTGCTACAAGATAAAATTTTAGCCGGAGAAAGATTTAAAACTGAAGGACGAATATATAAAAAAAGATAGGCGATAAAAAAAATAACGGCCAGTAAAAGCAAAATAAAAATATCATAGTGTTTTTTAGCCAACAACCAAAGATAACGTTTCATAATTGCTCTTTAAACGCAAAAATGTTAATCTAAAGTAAAGTAAGGGCGCGTTTTTACAATAAAAACAACCTTTAACGGCAAATGATTCAAATGCGCCGCTTGACCAATTCCTATGAAAAAGTATATCATTTTTTCCCTTTTATTGGTAGGACTTCTATCCTACAACCTGCTTAAACTGCATTCCCTGCCTCTGGGGCTGGTTGTTTCTGTTATTTATATTTTTTATTTTGGACGACGTTTGGGCATACTGGCTTTGCCGCAATTGGACGGATTTTGGCAAAGACTTTTTGGCCCATTGCTTTTATTGGCCTTTTTTTCCATCTGTGGTGGTTTTATTTTTTATTTTTACCGGCTGGACAATCAAGTGATAATTTTTTTAATCGCTCTTTTGCCAACGGTTATTGTTCCTTTTGCTCGTTATGTTAAAAAAGATATTAATGATTGGTCTTCCGGACTAATGGAACCGGTGCCTTTGATTGAGCCCAAAGCCAGAAGCTCAAATTTTTGGGGTTGGTTGGTATTTTTTGGAGATATCTATCTGATCTCTTATCTTATTAGCCACGCCACAGACGCGGCTATCCGCTCCCCCTGGACTCTTTTATCTTACAAATTTTTTGCGGCTTTTTTTATTTTGTCATTCATTTTATTTTGGTATTTAAAAAAAATTTCCGACAGCGTCCGTTCTTTAAGCATTGTTTTTATTCACTCCCTACTGCTGATTTCCGTAGCCTTGTTAATTTATAAAGTAGGTTTTGGCTTTGATCCCACCTTGCACCGCGCGGCAGAAAATTATATCTATCAAACCGGCACCTTAGAGCCCAAAACCCCCTATTACTTGGGCCAATATGCCATAGTGGTGCTTTTGTCAAAAATTTCCAGCTTACCACTGGGAATAGTAGATAAATGGTTGCTTATAATTTTAGAAGCCATTTTCTTGGCACCGCTGTTCTTTTTTATTTTACGCCACACTTTTAAATTAGAAAGAAAAATAGCCCGTCTAGGATCTTTATTGATTTTTTTATATCCTTTTTCTCATTTTATCGCCTCCACCCCTCAGGATTTGGCCAACTTTTACGCCCTGGCGGCCATTTGTTTTTCCTTGCTTTATCTTTCTACTAATTTGCTCCGAGGGATAGTTCCTTTAATTTTAGTTCTGGCGACTTTAGCCACCCATCCTTTAACCGGTCTGCCACTCGGTATTATTTTTGCTATTATCCTGTTATTTAAAGCCAGACAAAAAAACAAATCGCTTAGCTTAAAAATGCTATCCGAGATGGCCATTCTGGCAATTACGTTGGCTTCTTTTTTTATCTTGCCTGCAATTTTTGTAAAATTTCAAGGCGCTTCTTTTAACAAACCAGCGGGATATGATTTATGGCATTTTTTAAAACCAACTTTCCCTCAATTTATCTCTAGCTCTCATCGCTGGCTTTTTTTACCTGTTTATCTTTATCAAAATTTTTTACCTTACCTGATTTTTCTTTTGGCTTTAGGCGGAACAATCTATTTTTACTTTAAAAACAAAAATTATACTGTGCCGGTTTTGCTGTTTTTATCTTTTTTAATTATTGGCGCTAACGCTTTCTTTTTAAAGACCTCCCTCATTTTTAAAGGCCTGGGTAATGCCGAACAAGGGCAGTACGCGGAAAGATTGGCTCATTTTTCTTTTTATCTGCTTTTACCTTTAGCTATTTACGGTTTTTTTGCTTTGCTGGAAAAATTAGAAAAAAAATTAAAAAGCGAAACAACATTAGCCTTGTTTAATTTTTTTTCCGCCGGTTTATTGGCTATTTTGCTTACCTTTTCTTTTTATCTTTCTTATCCCAGGGTTGATGCCTATGCCTTAAGCCACTACATCAATACTTCCCAAAGTGATCTTAAAGCCGTGCAAGAAATTGATAAAAAAAGCGCCGGCGCACCTTATTTGGTTTTGGCTAATATCAGTGTTAGCGCCGCCGGTATTGAAGAATTCGGTTATAAAAAATATTTTACCACTCCCTTGGGAGAACAAATTTTTTATTATTCTTTGCCCACCGGCGGCTACCTTTATCATTATTTTGAAGACATGGTTTACAGGGAACCAAACGCGGAAACAATGACCAAAGCCATGAATTTGGCTGGTATAAACCAAAGTTACTTAGTGCTTAATGATTACTGGGATTCTTTTACCAAGGTTTTGCCTGCGGCTAAACTTACAGCAGATGAGTGGTGGCAAATTGATAACGGAAAAATTTTTATTTTTAAATATACTAACAAAAACCAGTAAGGCTTTGCTTACAAAGAAAAAACTCTTTTAGTCAACTTAAAAAGGCGGGTGGTTAAAAGATAAATCTTACCTTCTAACTACCCGCCTTTTTTATCAGCCTCCCCTGGCTGATTTAATTACTGGCTAATTTGTTTAATTCCTGTTGTTCTCTCCAAACAGTGGCTAAAGTGTCAAAACTGATGGCGGATTTATCGCCGCGCAAATACGCGCCAATTTCTTTGATATTATATCCACCATAAGAATACGCATTGCTGATATTATTCCATTCGGTCTGATTTTTTACAAACCAGCGTCCATAGCCCAAATAATTATTCAAGGCTCTTTTTAAATAAGAGACTTCCGCTTTTTCTTGGGCAGGATCTTCCATTTTTATAGTGCGATAAACGGTTAGTTTGGCGCGATTGGCCATAGGGTTATAACCCTGAACGATGCTGGTTTTATCATCAATACCGTCATTATTAGAATCAAATTTTAAAGGATCACTCAACCAATTATTAATTTCTTCGCCATCTTTAATACCGTCTCCGTCAGAATCGTATTGAGTAGGATAAGTATGGTATCTTATTACTTCTTCATTATCGGCTAAACCGTCATTATCAGTATCCAAAACAAAAGGATTGGTTCCCAAAGTAAACTCTAAAGAATCTCTTAAGCCGTCATTATCTTGATCAATAATATCTTCGGAAGCTTGCGATACGGCTTTGGGATCTTCAGCTTGAGAATCAAAATAATATAAATCATCAGTGCCTAAACGATTGTCAATCCAAGAGACAAAACGATTGGAAGAACCCAAAGTTGGCTCTTTTTTAATTGCTTTGCTCCAGCTTAAAATAGTATGTTTACCGGTGGAAAATTGAAAAAGTTCCAAATCTTCGCCGGCAGAACGGCTGACAAAATAAACAAGGGAATCACTAAACATTATTGGATTGTAGCTGTGATAATCGCTTGGAGAAACATTAAAACCGGTTCCGGTGGTATAACCGTAGACTTTAACAACTTTGGTACTACCTTCTAATTCCGACCAAGAAAGAGCCCAATTGTTGATTTGCACCGGACTTAAACTGGCCACGTTGTCTTTGATAATTTTTTTAACACCGGAAAGTATATCATAAGTAATGACGCGTCCATATTTAAAAGGATCACAGCCAACATCTTCTGTTTTGCAGACGGAAAATTCTCCCCAAGCTATTAAGCTGCCAAAAATTACCGGAGACTTTTGATAGCTTTCATCATTGGTTATATTTTTTACCATTTCCTCAACACTCACGCTGTTTTTATTCAAAAGAAAAACATCAGTGGTATTGTCATTTTTGACCTCATACGTCACATATTTTTCATAAGCCGACAGACTTTGAACGGCCTTATCTTCTTTGATAAGTTTTCGGGAAAGATTGCGGTCAATATCAAACTCCCAGATATTCCAACCTTCAGCGGCATGGTCGGCCAAATAAACATAGTTTTGGTAAACCACGGGGCCCACCGCGTCAAAACTTAAAGGAAAATTTTTATTAAGCTGGCTTTCTTTTTTAGTGGTAAAATTATAAAAATAAAGATTATAAGCTCCTTCACGATACTCAATCCAAACCACAAAATCCCCGCCTAAGGCCGGATGTTTAACCTGCGCGCCTTTAGTTAGCCTTAATTCATCGGCGGCAGAAGTTTTAAAATTATCATTTTGATTAAAACCCAAGGGCAAAATCAAAGATAAAATTAAAGCAAACAAACCTAAAAAAACCAGTCTTTTGAACATAAACATAGATAAATTGTGCTATTTAGCGCCTAAATTTAGGCAATTTTTTATAACGCTTCATTATAGCACATTTTAAGCAATTTGTCAAGATATTCACCTAAACCGCGACCTTGGATGGAATTTAGAGCGGCCGGTCGCATCTGCTGTATTTGCTCCGGATTTTGCACCGCCCAGGAAAGTTTAGAGATTAAAGATTCTTTATTGCCGGCCAAAAAAGTCAGACCATTCTCTCCATCTTTAATAAGTTCTGCCACACCCTCTATGGAAGAGGCCAAAACCGGCACACCATGAGCAAAACTTTCAAAGATAACCGTGGGAGAATTTTCATAACACAATGAGGGCACAATAGTTAAATCGGCGGAGGAAAAAATTTGCGACAAATCTCCCCTGTCCACCCTTCCTTTGATTATAATTTGTTCTTGGCCGCCGGCTAATTTTCGCGCCTCTTCTAATTTGGAACCGGCGCCCACCGCTAACAAATTAACCTGCGGAAAGGAAGAAGAAAAAAGTTTAAAAGCATCAATTAAAAATAAAACGCCTTTGTGTTCTTCTATCTGACCCAAATACAAAAAAGTAAAAGGTTGACGGGGGGGGCGGGAAGAAAAAATTCCGGTTTTAGATATAACGGGATTAGGCACTACCAATTTGCGAGAGTGAGGAAAAAAATTTCTTTTTTCATAAAATTCCAATAAAAATTTGGAGGGTGAAATAACCACTTGTGGAGAGCCGAAAAGTACGCGGCAAATTTTTTCGTAAGCTTGTCTAAAAATTTCGTAAAAAAAAGATTTTTTCTGGGTGGTAATGATGATGCCGCTAGGTTCAACCAACTGCACGTCGTGTAAAGTATGAACATGAAATAAATTTAATTTTTTGATGGCCAAAGGAATTAAAAATCCCAAGCCTTTTAAGTTATGGGTGTGCACCACATCTGGTTTTTCTTGTTGTAAAATCCGGCGCACCACAAAATAAGAATGAAGATTAAACGTGTCCAAGATGTGCCAAAAAAATCTTAACCAAGAAGGATGGGCAAAATCATTGCCATAGAAAAAAAAGTTAAAAGGAAAAAAGGCGTAAATTTTAAGATGCGGAGTTTCGGAAAGGCCCCAAACACCACTTTGACGCGGGCGGGCGGTGATTACCACCACTTCGTGACCTTTTTCCAAAAGTCCATCAACGGTATTTTTAACCACTTGTTCCGCTCCGCCGCGATTATAGGGAGAATACAAATTGGAGATAAGGCAAATTTTCATATGATAAATAAAGTTTAACACAGTCGAGATTTTTGACAAAATTATTAAAGCCCTGTCTTGACAAATAAAACAAAAAGTAATAAAGTTGACTTACTAAGTGCCTGTTTAACAACCACAAGGAGTGTTTCAATGAAACCGGAAACCCGTGACGAGTTCGATGACCTTCTGGAAAGGTTCGGCAAGGGTGTGGATAGAGCTGGCCGTGGACTGGGCAGACTTCTCATCCGGACAGGCAATGTCCTGACGGGTCGCGAACTGACCCAGGATGAAGACCAGGCGGCCTTCAAGCAAATGCAGCGCCGTGACGCCTTCTTTGCCGAGGCCAAGGATCGAGGTGAGCCCTATCATGTCACCTTCATGCGCTGGCGCGTGGCCGAGCATGATCGCCGTAAGAGCCTTGCGGGTCAGCCACCCGCTGACAAATAACCATTCCTAACCAGTTCCTCGCCGATAGATAACACTATCGGCTTTTTTTATTTAATGCAGAATCCTTGACTCACTCTGCTTGACAAATATAAAAATTTAATCTAAGTTTAGGGTATGGATCCTTAACAACTAACAGAGGAAAATCATGGGAAGACAAGTCAATGACGGTGTTCCATTCACAAGGGAAATTGTATACGCTGCCAGAGACACAACTTTGCCTCTGCGTCCTTGGTACAAACGAATCTTTTCTAATCGACGCCAGGAATTTGTAGGCCTGGACATTGGGTCGCACACTGTTAAAATTGTACACGTCTGTCGTACCCGCAATCCCTCCCAGCCTTGGGCAGTCACACGTTTTGCCACTCTGGCATTAGATCAAGGCATCATTGAAAATGGGGAGATTGTAGAATTTGATCGAGTGCTTGAGGCGGTTAAAAAGCTGGTAGATATGACCGGCACTCACGGCTTGGAATGCGCAATCGGTCTGCCTCCTTGGCCTACAATTGTTAAAAAAGTGACCGTGCCAAAGATGGACAAAGACCAACTAAAAGAGTCCCTCCATTGGGAAGCGGAGCAGTATATTCCCTTTGATATTAGAGAAGTAAATGTAGATGCTGACATTGTTGAACCCAACTCTCTACCTGAAGGGTCCATGAATATTTGTTTGGTAGCCGCTAAAAAGGGTATCGTTGTTAACTGCCTTAACTTGGCTACTGCCGCCGGTTTAAGACCAATCACGGCTGAACCCTGCGAAATCACTTTGGCCAACTTGGTAAAAATAGCTGAAGGTCTAAATCCTCAAACAGATGGAAAATCGGTAGCCATCATTGATATTGGCGCCGAATCCACCAAAATGAGCATTTTATTTAACGGATCGCTGGTGTTTTCACGTGATATTAACACAGGCGGCAACGCAGTTAACACAAACCTGATGTCACACTTTGACATCTCTTGGGAAGAAGCCGAAAAATGGAAGATAAACGGCGCTCCTGAGGAAAAAAGAGCCGAAGTGGCAGAAGAAACGGCTCGCAGTTACAATATCGTTGCAATAGAGATCCAAAAATCCCTAGATTTTTTCCTAGCCACTGATATTCATCACTCTGAATTCAAAAGCATCCTGGTGACAGGCGGAGTTTCTAACGATCCGGCCTTTTTGCTTGCCTTGGCTTTAAGACTAAAGGAAACCATTACTCCCTTTAATCTTTTCACGGAAAGATTAGGGGAACAAAATACCCACCTTTTGAGCACAGCCCTTGGCTTGGCCTTGCGTGGCCTGGATGAAAGAAAAGATCTTATCCGTGTTAACTTGAGTGGATTTCCCTTAAAGAAAGCAAATTCCTCCAAGCGAAGCAAAGACCCTGATAAAGAAAAGTTTGATGAGCGAAAATGGAAAAAACGCCAAGTAGTGGCTAAAGCTTTTCTTCTCATTTTTGGTGTTATGCTTATGGGTTTATGGCTGATTATCGGATTTTTCGTCAATAGTAAATCAATCTACAACTACCTTGCCGGATATGAACCGACTCAATGCCGGTGTGTTTGCCCAATCGACTCTTCCTCTATTGGGAACAAGGTTGAAATCCCTGGTCTTGCCCATAAATATTAATAGTCTAAAATAGTTCTTTTGCCGCTTCATTAACGTGAAGCGGTTTTTTATTATTTAAAATTTTTGGGCAAATTAGGGGCTTGACATTTTCTTTAAAATATGATAAAACTATCTGTCTTGTTCTTTTCACAAACAAAGGAGCAGAAGATGGCTAAGAATCTCCCTAAGCTGCCCTTTGGCAGTATGCCCTTTAGTGTGACGGTGGATTACAACCAGAGCAAAGAGCAGATGCTTGTGGATACGGGATTTTCTCCTACCGCAAATGCATGGGAAGCACCTATTTCCGGCCAAGGAAAGGTGACTAAACTTCTTTACCTGGTGCCTTTCTTTAAGCCCGACTTTTACGCCAAAGAGGCCAAAGCTCTGCTGGAAAAACTTGGTCTTAAACACGCTAAGGCTGAAGATGTCCTGGCTTTGCTACGCGACCACAGGGAAAAACTGAAAAGCCGCAAAGTGACATCTGCTATAGCTTTTGGAACTGTTTGGGGCGATTTTGTCATGGGTTTTGAGGATGGTAGAGTGGGTGGAGGACATACTTCAAATACTTGGAGAGGTGGCGATTGGTACCTCCTGGCCGTAGCCGAGGATGGCATTCGCCGCAAGGTTCACAAGACCCCGCGGATAGATCTGCCTTATCCCCAGCCCAAGCCTTGGTTTAAGCTTCCGAAAGTTAAAGCTAAGACTAACGGCAAGGCCAGAGAACAAGCCAAAGCCAAGATACTGGAGAAAGTACCCAGGGCTTTGTTCTTTGAAATAGAGGTGGATTACTCCCAAACCGCCGCAGAAATGGTAGAGGCCAGTGGGTTTGGGTA
>MFQT01000006.1 GCA_001783145.1 Candidatus Magasanikbacteria bacterium RIFOXYB2_FULL_38_10 | reverse complement strand
GTTGGCTAAGGCGAATAATGTGCGCTCTACCGGCTGTTTCAATCCTTTGCGGCAAAAAATTGGCTTGATAAAAGATAAGGCGAAAAGATCTGACCAAGGCCAACTCCTCTTCAAAGTCCGTATTGGTTTGGCACTTTCTTGCTAGCCAGGCAGAATAACATCCAAGATACTGCGGCCAAGTTTTGCAATTAAGGAAACGCTGATGTCCCGGGAATAGGGCCAGTCTTTCCGCATCGGCTTTTGCCAAAGTTTTAATGAGGTTTTTTTTGCGGAAAATTCCTTCCCCCGGCGGATCCTGCCCTGCCAATCTTAAAAGTGGGCAATGAGCGCAATCGGAATCGCAGGAAGCTGTCAGAGGGAATTGATAAACCAGTCTGGCTCCACCTAGCCAATTGTCCAGAATAAGAGCGGTTAAACCTTGCTTTTGCAGACGACTTGCCTCACGTACCGCCTCTTCAACGTAAAAATCAAGCTGAATAGCCATTTTAAGTCCTCTTATTTTTAAAGACCTAATTTAATTTTACAGTTCTTTAGAATAAAAACAATGGCTTGCTGTGGAATACTTTTTGCCAAAATTACAAAAAAGAGAGCCGTCATCAGCTCCCTTTTAAACAACCTGCCAGATTCCGTCTTTTTCCTCCAGCTGTCCTTTGAGGGAAAAACCGGCCGCTTTGGCGTGCCCGCCGCCTCCAAAAAAAACTGCCAATTTGCTAACATCAATAGTGGGATCGGTGGTACGCAGACTGCCTTTTATAACACCATTGTTTTTTTCTTTTAAAAGAAGAACTATCTTAGCGCCGGAGAGATTGTTTAAAAAATTGGCCAGGCCTTCTATTTCTTCATCGGCAATATTCTGACCGTCCAAATCTTTTTGAGAAATTATGGCCGTGGCAATGTCCCAATTTTCGTTTTTGGATAAACGGCTTAAAACTTTACCCCATAATTTTAAACCGTCCAAAGTTTTATTTTTTATAGTCCAACCTTGAATCAGCCGCAAATTGGCTCCGCCACTCATCAAGCGACTGGCAATCTTTAAAGAAGATGCTGAGGTGGAAGGATTGGTAAAATGCCCGGTATCGGTGACGATACCGGTTAAAAGGCAGGTGGAAATATGTTTGTCCAAATCCACATCATTAATTTGAAAAAAACGGTACAAGACTTCGGTGGTGGAAGCGGCTTCCGGAACCACTAAATTGTAATGCCCATAAAATTGGTTGGTGGCGTGATGATCTATATTAATGATAGTGGGGGAATAGTCTAATTTTTTAAAATGATCTTCTACGCCGGCATAAAGCAAATCGCCAGAATCAAAAATTATGATTACATCAAAATAATTATTTTTAAAGATTTGAGGGTCTTGAACAAAGTATTCCAGATGCGGCAAAAAAGCCAAATTTTTATTAAGGCTGGTAGCACAAAAAGCCGTGTGGTTTTTGCCCAAGGATCTTAAGTACTGCATCATGGCGCAGGCGCTGGACAGGGTATCGCCATCGGGGTTTTTGTGAGAAATTAAGAGGATATTTTCCGCCCCCAAAATTTCCTGATGAATTTTTTTGGCTTCGGTTATCATAAAGGTAAATCAGGGTAGTATATAAGACTTGGCGGTTTAAGTCAAGGGTGGTATAATAAGCGGTATAAATAGGCCTATAATTTTTATGTATTTACAGCGTTTGGAAATTCAAGGCTTTAAGTCTTTTGCTCAAAAGACTGTTTTAGAATTTTTAATGCCGCAGGGGGATAAGAAGGGGATTACCTCTATTGTGGGGCCAAATGGCTCTGGTAAAAGTAATGTGGCAGATGCTATCCGTTGGGTGTTAGGCGAACAATCTTTAAAGACTTTGCGCGGCAAAAAAAGTGAGGATGTGATTTTTGCCGGATCGGACAAAAAGGCGCGCCTGGGTGCGGCTGAAGTGTCTTTAATTTTAAATAACGAAGATAATGAAGCGCCGATTGGCTTAACTGAAGTGGTCATTACCCGTCGCGTTTATCGTGATGGAGAAAGTGAGTATCTTATTAATGGCCGCCAGACCAGACTGCAGGATATTGTTTTGCTTTTGGCACGGGCTCGTTTTGGCCAAAAGAATTATTTGGTCATTGGCCAGGGTATGGCTGACTATATTCTACGCGCCACGCCTACGGAACGCAAAGAATTGTTAGACGAAGCCGCCGGCATTAAAGAAATGCAAATTAAAAGGCAGATGTCTTTTAATAAGCTGGAATCTTCTCAAGCCAATCTGGCACAGGCTGAAGGAATTTTAAAAGAAATAGAACCGCGTTTGCGGTATTTACAGCGCCAAACCAAGCGTTTGGCCGAAAGGGAAGAAGTAGAAGGAGAATTAAAAATTTTGCAAAAAAAATATTATGGTACTTTGTGGCATAATTTGTCCGGACGCCTGGCCGAATTTTCTAAGCAATACGCTCGCATTGATGAAGAATTGCAAAAAAAGAAAAGCGAACAGCAAGAAGTTTTGAATCGTTTTAAAAATTTGGAAGCGGCCGCCACCGTTTCGCAAGAATTTTTGGAACTGCAAAAAAAATATGAAAATATCTTATCTTTAAGAAGTCAGGTGCAAGAAAAAAAGTTTAAACTGCAAAGCGATTTGGAACTCCTGCGCGTGCGTTCGGAAAGAGTCGCTTCTATCGGCGCTTTGCCTTACGAAAATATTATTAGTGAATTAGACGTTCTCTTAAAAGAACAAGAAGAATTTTTAGAAAAATTAAATAAAATTTCTAAGTTGGGAGACATTCCTTTAATTCAAAAGTCTTTTTCTTCTGTAAAAGATAAAACTTTTTCTTTGTTAAAACGTCTTAAAAATCCCGGCGGCGACAAAAAAGAATTTACACCCAATCCCGTTTTATTAAAAAATCTTGCCGATTTGGAAGAAGAACTGCAAAAGTTGAGCCAAGAAATTATCGCGGTTAATAAAGCCATGCAAGAATTAAACGAGGTGGAGAAACAAAAAAAAGGTGAAATTTTTGAATTGCAAAGAATTTTGCAAAGTAAACAATTAGAAGTGCACGGAATAGAGCAACAACTAAATGGCGTGCAGATAGAATTGGCTAAATTGGAAACCAAACGGGACGGTTTGGAAGAGGAAATCAGTTTGGAAATGGGATCACTTTCTTCAGAAGTTAAATTAGGGGTTGCAGAAGCAGTGTTGCCGGAAGAGGTGCAACCACAAATTTTTAAATTAAAACATCAGTTAGAATTGATTGGCGGAATTGATCCGGAAATTGTAGCTGAACACAAAGAAACCGAAGAACGTTTTAATTTTTTAGCCGAACAAATTAATGATTTGCAAAAAGCCATTACGGATATTGTGTCCACCATTGCCGATTTGGATAAAATTATGAAGGAAAAGCGTGATGAGGCTATGACTAAAATCAACGATGAATTTAACAGATTTTTTCAAATTTTATTTAATGGTGGAAACGCCAAGTTGTTAATGCTTTACGAGGACTTGGCCGATAAAGAAGGGGAGGAAGATGAAGGCGAAGAAGAAAAAGAAAATTCTTCAGCTCAGAATTTGATAGAAAAAACCAATGAACCGGTTTTAACCGGTATTGATATTCAAGCCACGCCGCCAGGCAAAAGAATTAAAGATGTTAATATTTTGTCTGGCGGAGAAAGATCTTTAACCTCGGTAGCTTTAATTTGCGCTATTTTATCTTATAGCCCCTCGCCTTTTGTGGTTTTAGACGAAGTGGATGCGGCTTTAGATGAGTCTAATTCTGTTAGATTGTCGGAAATTATTGATCAACTCTCCGCTCGCACCCAGTTTATTGTTATCACTCACAATCGCGCCACTATGAGCAAGGCCCAAGTATTATATGGCGTCACCATGGGCGATGATGGAATTTCCCGTTTGCTTTCTGTAAAATTGGAAGAAGCGGAAAAAATGATCAATAAGTAAAACCCCTTGACTGTTTTAGTGTTTTATCCTATACTATAATTACTTAAAATTAAGCAAGTATTTTTATTTATGTTGACTATCAAGCTAACAAAAACCGGCAAGGCTAAATTTCCCACCTTTAGACTGATTGTTTCAGAAAAAAGAAAAGACCCTTGGGGGGCTTATTTGGAAAATTTGGGTTCTTATAACGCCAGAAAAAAAATAGTAGTGTTGAATGCCGAAAGAATTAAATATTGGATAAGCAAGGGAGCGCAATTAACCCCTACGGCTCATAATCTTTTGATTAATCAAAAGATTATTGAAGGCGCCAAGGTTAAAAAAGTTAAGATCAGCGCTAAAAGAAAGACTAAAATAGCAGAAAAAAAGAAGGCCGCTGAAGCTAAAGCAGCTTAAAAATTATTTAAAGTTGACTTTTGGTAAAAAATGTGCTATACTGCAAATAGTCCTGGGTGAGGGAGAAGAACCCATGCGCCAGTCGACAGGACCCTTTAAAAATAGAATTAAAACAGAGTGCTATGTACACCGATCAACAGTTTGTGGAGATGATTGTTAAAGCCATTGTTGGCCATCCAGAAGATGTTAAGACGGAGCGCACTGTTGACGAAAGAGGAGTTTTGATTACTCTTCACATTAACCCAGCCGATATGGGTTACGTCATCGGTCGCCAAGGCCAGACTGCCAGATCTATTCGTACTCTCTTGAAGATTGTTGGCGCTAAGAATAACGCCCATGTCAATCTCAAGATTTACGAACCAGAAGGTTCCCGCGGTCCTCGCCCCATGAGGCAGGAAGCAGTGGATACTTCAGCCGTTGATGATCTGAACATTTAAATTGACTTTAAAACAACCCCGAGTTTTCTCGGGGTTGTTTTGTTAAGGAGTTTGGGTTATGATTACTTTAGTCTGCAAATCAATAAGGCGATGATGTAATATTATATTTTTTTGTTGAGGACTCGCCCTCGTCGGCAAAAAAATACCATTACATCATTGCTTCAATAACTACCTTTTTATGCAATTTGATATTCTGACAATTTTCCCCAAAATTATAAATGATTATGTCGGAGAAAGCATTTTAAAACGCGCTGTGGCTGGCGGAAAAATTAAAATTATAGCTCACGATTTTAGAAAATTTGCCACGGATAAACATCACAAAGTAGATGACCATCCGTACGGTGGGGGAGCCGGCATGCTTTTAAAAATAGAGCCAATCTATAAATGTTTGGAATCTCTGGATTTGGTAAAAGAGGCCAAGAAAAAAAAACAGGCGGGCACCAAGATAATTATTATGGATCCGTCCGGGAAAAAGTTTGATCAAAAGATGGCCAAGAAATTTTCTAAATTAAAAAAATTGGTTTTTATTTGCGGCCGGTATGAAGGTTTTGATGAAAGAATTTATAAATTTGCAGATGAGAAAATTTCTTTGGGTGATTATGTTTTATCCGGCGGGGAATTGGGGGCTTTGGCGATAACAGAAGCCGTCGCTCGTCTGGTTCCTGGCGTATTGGGTAATGAAGAATCCTTAAAAGAAGAAACTTTTGAAAGCAAAGAAAAAATGGGTGTGGCCGAATATCCACATTATACTCGCCCGGAAAATTTCATAGGAATGAAAGTTCCTCAAGTTTTATTGTCCGGAGATCATCAAAAAATTTATGAATGGAGGAGTAAAAAAAGCCGTTAATTTTTTAAAAAGTTGGGAATTTTTTGGTCTTGTTGCGTCCGGGCTGATTGGTGGATTGGTTTTTTTTATTTTTTTTGGAGACACGCTTTGGCCGCAAAATATCAGCTGGATTTTGGCCGATGGCACTGATACTTTTCAGCATCAAATTGGCTGGGAATTTTTTAGAAACTCCGCTTGGGGTTGGCCCTGGGGGGTTATTCAAAATTTAAATTATCCCTCCGGTATTTCTCTTTTATATACCGATTCCTTTCCGCTTCTGGCAATTTTTTTTAAATTATGGCGTAATTTATTGCCAACCAATTTTCAGTATTTAGGGATGTGGATGTTTTTATCTTTTGTTCTGCAAGGCCTCTGCGGTTTTTTACTAATGCGTTTAATTAAAAAAGATACCCTCTTAGACATTTTGGGCAGTATTTTTTTTATTTTTAACCCGATAGTTTTTCAAAGGGTCGCGGGCCACGCTTCTTTGGTTAGCCATTTTTTAATTTTGGCCGCTCTTTATCTTTGTCTTAACCGTTCTTCTGTCTGGCGAGCTGGTTTCTGGGGGATTATTTTAATCTTGTCTTTGTTTACTCATCCTTATTTGTTTTTTATGATTGTGCCTTTTTGGCTGTCGGAACAAATAAGATTATATAAGTTGATTTCTAAAATTAAATGGTGGGGGGGCAATTTGGCAACTATAGCTATTTTAGGTTTATTGTCTTTTGTTGTAGGGATGTGGGGGGCGGGAGAAGGCGGCGCGGAAGGTTTTGGAGAATTTTCTTTAAATTTGAATGGTCTTTTTAATCCTCTGGGCTGGTCTAAAATAATGCCGGAATGGCCGATTCAGACTTTTCAGTATGAAGGTTTTAATTATTTGGGTTTGGGGATTTTATTTTTGGGGTTGCTGTCCGGTTATTTTTTTATTTTTAAACAAAGAAAAATTTTTGTTTCATTGCTTAAAAAATATTGGCCGCTTTTAATTGTGGCTGTATTTTTAACTGCCGTGGCTCTAAGCAACAAAATTTATTTTAATAATCATTTGGTTTTTTCGTACCCTCTGCCGTCATTGGCAGAAAAATGTTTAAGCATCGTTCGGTCTTCCGGCAGAATGTTTTGGCCGGTTTACTATCTGTTAGTTTTGGCTTCTTTGTTTTTTTTGCGTTTCTTAAAAAGAAAATGGGCTCTTATTTTAATTTGTCTGACTCTGGTTTTGCAATTAACGGATTTATCCAAAGGTTTGTTAGGTCAACACATAAATTACACCGACAGAGTGATGTCTTTTCCATCTCAAGACTCTTTTTGGGCCGAATATGCTCGCTGGAATTATGTTTTTAAGAATTATAAGCACATTGTGATTCTACCTTACTTTGAGCGTTTTGACTTACCTATGTCTTTAACGGTGGCTAGAAGTGGACAAACTTTTACGGCCGGGGCTTTTGCCAGAAAGCCATCCGGTTTAAAATATTTTTTAGATGAAGAAATCAAAAAAGTCTGCAGTGGTAATTTTGATAAAGACACCGCCTACTTATTTTTTGATAATCTTTATAAATGTTTACCTAAGGAAGATGTAAGCCTTAATAAATATACTTTTAAGCAAGTTTTAAATTTTTGGGTTGTATTACCGCATTAAAGGGTGTGTAATAAAGGGATTGCATAATATGAGATACATTGGTAACACCCCAATGTTTTAGCCAGGGGAGGATGTCATTTTGTCCACAGATGGCATATTGACAAATTATAGTATATTTTGTATACTATAAGTATCATATTTAACTATTATATATGTATATACATCGTCAAGCTGAGGAAATAATGCAAAAAAAGCTTAAAAACAACAAAATTTTATTAATTTTAGGTGCTAGACAAGTAGGTAAAACTACCCTGGTAAAACATGTTTTAGAGGGCAAAAAAACGCTATTTTTGAATTTGGATATTACAGTAGATAAAGATAAATTTTTGGCTTTGTCTGCTTTGTCACCTCGGGAAGCGACAAAAAATATCAATGCTGATTATTTGATAATCGATGAGGCGCAGAGATTGTCAGAAACTGGAAGAATTGTTAAAGGTTGGTATGATTATGGCGTTCCGTTTAAGATAATTTTACTGGGTTCTTCCAGTTTGAATTTATTAAATCAGTCAGCAGAAAGTTTAACTGGCAGGAATGAAAAAATATTTTTGCCCCCCTTTTTATTTAAAGAAATTATTTCCGTTGCCGAATGGTATTTATCAACGCTTTCTTGGCAGGAGATTAATAAAAATTTTTCTTTAGCGGTTCAAGCATCACTAATGTCAAATTTAGCGTATGGTAGCTATCCGGAAGTGGCGGTTTCTGCTGATAAGGAAAATATTTTGGCCGATTTGGCCAGTGATTATTTGTGGAAGGATATTTTGCAAATTGGCGAAGTAAAGAATCCGGAAATGATTAAAAGAATGTTAATGCTTTTGGCTCATCAAATTGGCTCGGAAGTGTCGGTGAATGAATTGGCAAATTCTTTAGGCATGGTCCGGCCGACAATAGAAAAATATTTGGATTTATTAGAACAATCTTTTGTAATTTTTCGTTTGCCAGCCTTTAGTACTAATGCCCGTAAAGAAGTGGTCAAGAGCAAAAAAATATATTTTTATGATGTAGGAATCCGCAATGCCATTTTAAAAGAATTTTCCATCAGCCCTCTGCGTTCCGATATTGGCGCCTTGTGGGAAAATTGGGTGATTGCAGAATTGTATAAAGAAAATTTGCTGTTAGACAATAAAAAAGATTTTTATTTTTGGCGTTCGCGCGCTGGTAGCGAGATAGATTTATTGATGAAAGCCGGTGAAAAGATGTCGGCCTATGAAATAAAATGGCAGAAAAAAAATATCAAGACGCAGGCCTTTACTGATAAATATAAAATACCAGTAAAGGTTTTGCATCATAATAATCCGTTTTTCTGTGGATAACTCACCTTGCCTAAAAACTTGACAGGGTTTTGGGCATAGTGTATACTCTTATCACATACAGAAATTTATCACAATTTAGCCATTTTTCTAAGTCTGCTTAAAGCGGATACTAGAAGAAGAAAAAACAGCAACTCAATTCCGGGTTTCTGTTTTTTCTTCGGTCAAATCGGGCCGGGAAAAAGAACTTTGAAAACTTAAAGTTGAACCAAGACATTAAACAAGTGATAGAAAAGTCTATTCAATAAAGATTTGTTTCCTCAGGGAAACAAATCGCAAAGTTTGGTTCCGGCGGATGCCGGAGCCACTTCAAAAAATTTTTATCTGTAACTCTTTACGAGTTACAGCTAGCTTCATATTGAGAGCCAATCTCAATTTTTATTGAGAGTTTGATCCTGGCTCAGGATGAACGCTGGCGGCGTGGGTAAGGCATGCAAGTCGAACGGACTAATTTGTGATTACATCAATGATTAGTTAGTGGCAAACGGGTGAGTAACACATTGGTAACCTACCTTGAAGACGAACACAACCCCGAGAAATCGGGGCTAATATTCGATGGTCATGAGGGGACAAAAGTCATTCTCATGTAAAGTTCCAAAAGAACGCTTCAAGAGGGGCCTATGGTCTATCAGCTAGTTGGTGAGGTAAAAGCTCACCAAGGCTATGACGGATAGCGGGCGTGAGAGCGCGACCCGCCTCACTGGGACTGAGACACTGCCCAGACTTCTACGGAAGGCTGCAGTCACGAATCTTCCCCAATGGACGAAAGTCTGAGGGAGCGACGCCGCGTGTAGGATGAAGGTCTTCGGATTGTAAACTACTTTTGCAAGGGACGAATCTTGACGGTACCTTGCGAATAAGAGGTTGCTAACTCTGTGCCAGCAGCAGCGGTAATACAGAGACCTCGAGCGTTATCCGGATTTATTGGGCGTAAAGCGTCCGCAGGTGGTTTGTACAGTCATTGGTAAAATCTCGGAGCTCAACTCCGAATCTGCTGATGATACTAACAGACTAGAGGATGGGAGAGGTGAGCGGAATTGCCGGTGTAGTAGTAAAATGCGTTTATATCGGCAAGAACACCAGAGGCGAAGGCGGCTCACTGGAACATTCCTGACACTAAGGGACGAAAGCGTGGGGAGCGATACGGATTAGATACCCGTGTAGTCCACGCCCTAAACGATGGATACTAGACTTTGGCAGTATCGACCCTGTCAGAGTCGGTCAAAAAAGCTAACGCATTAAGTATCCCGCCTGGGAAGTACGGCCGCAAGGCTAAAACTCAAAGGAATAGACGGGGACCCGCACAAGCGGTGGAGCATGTGGTTCAATTCGACGGTAAACGAAAAACCTTACCAGGGCTTGAAATGTAGCTGCTAATCTCCAGAAACGGAGACTCCTTCGAGGGTGCTACACAGGTGCTGCATGGTTGCCGTCAGCTCGTGCCGTGAGGTGTACCATTAAGTTGGGTAACGAGCGCAACCCCCGTGTTATGTTATTTTTTACATAACAGACCGCCCCTGCCTGTAGGCATTTAAAAAAGTGCCTAGAGGCAGGGGAGGAAGGAGGGGATGACGTCAAATCAGCATGGCTCTTACGTCCTGGGCCACACACGTGCTACAATGGGGAATAACAATGGGTTGCCAAGTCGCGAGACGGAGCTAATCCCATCAAACTTCCCCCCAGTTCAGATCGCAGTCTGCAACTCGACTGCGTGAAGTAGGAATCGCTAGTAAACGCCGATCAGCTATGCGGCGTTGAATACGTTCTCGGGTCTTGTACTCACCGCCCGTCAAGCCAAGGGAGTTGGGGACGCCTGAAGGCTGGGTTTATCCCGGTCCAAGGCGGAATCAGCGACAGGGGCTAAGTCGTAACAAGGCATGTGTAGCGGAAGCTGCGCATGGATCACCTCCTTTCTAAGGAGTCACTTATCAGCAATGATATGACTTCAGTCGAGATGAAAAACTCAATTTTCATCGAATAGTTTTTTTCTATCACTTGTTTGGTGTCTTAAATTTGCGTCTTTTAAAAAGAATGAAAAGTCTATCTACTCTTGACCTCATCTAAAAAATTTGTGATAATAATGATGTTGTAAAGAGTCGGTAGACTTTTTTAATAAATGGTTTTGCCCTAAAAGGGCGCGTAGCTCAGTTGGTTAGAGCGCGTCACTGATAATGACGAGGTCATAGGTTCGATTCCTATCGCGCCCACCAAAGGGCGGCTAGCTCAGTTGGTTAGAGCGTTACATTGACATTGTAAAGGTCATAGGTTCGATTCCTATGCCGCCCACCATTATTCAAAATACTCGCATAAGATTGCGAGTTTTTTTGTTTGAAAAAAAGTAAAATAACTTAAAAAAGTATTTTAGTTTAGCCTAGAAAAGTGTAACCCTTGAAGGTTGACTGTACATTGGCTTGACAAATAACTTAAAAAGTGATATAATTTATAGTCAAAATAAGTTCTTTTAATTAAGCTTAAATAAAGTACATTTCCTGGCTTTCTGAAGGGTGAAGGAGGCTCTTCAGAAGGCTGGGAAAACCAGCCAAATTGGTAAGCCTTATGTCTTGGCACGGTGTCAGGATAAGAGGTAAACCAAAGACGAGAGAGGTGATTCCATGGCCAGCAAGGAAGAGAAGGATCTGAAGGAAGTGCTCAGCAACTGGGGCCTCGCGTTCGAGCTTCTCAAGGTGCTCGTTCACTCCATCCTGAAGAAGGGTGGCACGATCGAACACCTCCGGCGTCTCCTCAAGGAGCCGGATCTCGTGTCCAAGGTCGCGGATCTGCTGGTGGACAAGTCCGTCGCGGCCTTCTCCGCCATCGTCACCTACATCCAACCAAACCTTGCCGAACTCAAGCAAAAGTTTAGCTGGGTGAACAGCGACTATGCCAAGGCGGACTTCAAA
>MFQT01000005.1:6212-14520 GCA_001783145.1 Candidatus Magasanikbacteria bacterium RIFOXYB2_FULL_38_10 | reverse complement strand
TGGGACACCCTTCGTATCGCCAGGCAATTTGTTGGTACAATTTTAAACAAAAACACCTCCTTATTTCAGGAAAGTGTTATCGTGGTAGCCCGTAGGGGAATCGGACCCCTGTTACCAGGATGAAAACCTGATGTCCTAACCACTAGACGAACGGGCCGTAATTTAAACTAATGAAAGTATTATACTGTAAAAAAAAAGGTCCGTCAAGTTTTGCCGTTAAGCCTGTTTTTCCTTTACTTTTATCTTAAAATATCTTAAAATAGCAACATTATAGGAAAGATCCATAAAAACTATGAAAATTTTAGGTATAGAAACATCTTGCGATGAGACTTCCGTAGCCGTGATTGAAGAAAAAAACGGTTTTTTAAAAATAGTTAAAAATTTAATTTATTCGCAAATTAAAATTCATCAAAAATACGGCGGCGTAGTACCGGAAGTAGCGGCCAGGCGTCACGTGGAAAAAATAATTCCTTTGATAACCGAAATTTTAAAAGAAAAAAATTCTTCGGCTTCACTTTATTTCGCTCAGAATGACAAAATACAAAAACCTGATGTCATTGCCGTCACTGCCGGACCAGGTTTAGCCACCGCTCTTTTAGTTGGAGTAGAAACAGCACGGGCTCTTGCCTACGCCTGGAACAAGCCCCTGGTAGCCGTTAATCATCTGGAAGGCCATATTTATGCCAATTTTTTGAATAAAAAAATCAGCACCATTTCTAAAATTTTTCCGGCGCTTTGTTTAATAATTTCCGGCGGCCACACCGAGCTTATTTTAATGAAAAATTTTGGAAAATATAAACTGATTGGACAAACAAAAGATGACGCTGTCGGTGAATGCTTTGATAAAGTGGGCAAAATTTTAGGCCTCCCCTATCCCGGCGGACAACAAGTGGCCAAATGGGCTCTTCAAGGCAAAAGGGATGCAATTAAATTTCCCCGGCCTATGCTGGAAACATCTGATTTTAATTTTAGTTTTTCCGGTTTAAAAACAGCTGTCTTATATCATTGGCAAAAAGTTCCTCAACAATCTAAGAATGATGATTCCATCATCGCCAATATTTGCGCCTCTTTTGAGCAGGCCGCCATTGACGTAATTATTGCCAAAACTCTGCGAGCGGCCCAAAAATATCAAGTCAAAACATTATTAACCGGAGGCGGAGTGGCCGCTAACCAAGAACTGCAAAACCAACTCCAAAAATTATTTAAAAAATCAGCTCCACAAATCACTTTTTGGCCTATACCTAAAAATTTCTGCGGCGACAATGCCGCTATGATTGCCGCCGCCGGACTTTTTAATGCCAAAAACAAAAAATTCACCGACTGGAAAAAAATAAAAATCAACTCCGAATGGGAATTGATTTAAAATTTTTAATAGCCCTCTACTCAACCAAAAAAATACCGCTAACCCCCCACAACTTCTTTTATCTTTTTTTCTAAATCTTCACTGCGCAAAATTTTGTAAGGAGTGGCGATTATTTTTCCTTGTGCCTCAATTACTACCGGCGTAGTACCGGCCGCCACAAGAAACAATTCTTTAAGTTTTTTAACTTTTTCCGGAGATAAATTGCCGGTTATTTTTATAACTAAAGCCTCTTCTTCCTTTTCTTCATCACTGACTCCTTTTATCAAATAATCGGCAAAACGACGCTTCAATTCCAAAGCGTTTTCTAAAGTTAATTTTTCCGCTTTTTCTGCAATAATTTTTTTCTCACCCTCGCGATCGGAATACTTTCCCAAGATACAAACTTTTTCTCCGTTTAATAAAACCTTTTTAAATTGTTCATAAATTTTGGGAAAAACAACTATTTCGGCCTGGCCGGTCCCATCTTCCAAATTAACAAAAAGCATGGTAGAGCCTTTCTTAGTAATAATTGTTTTAGTGTTGCCAATCATTCCGCAGGCCGCTACCCACGTTCCGGTCCCCTGCCTTTTAAAAATGTTAGCTAAACGGGCAAAGCCACGACCCAAAATTTTAGCTAATTCATTAAAGGGATGTTCAGAAATATACAGACCGATCAATTCTTTTTCCCAAGATAAACGTTCCTCTTTAGAAATTGGCAGAGCCGGCTTAAGGTTAATCTTCCGGACGCCAAAATGGGCGGCATCAAAAAGCTGGGCCTGATTATTAGTCTTCTCCCTTTGTGAATCTTTGTTAAAAGCGGTTAAAATTTCGATGTTGTTTAACAAAATTCCGCGCTCGCCAAACCTGTCCAGCGCTCCGCATTTAATTAAGCTTTCCAAAGATTTTTTATTTAAATCTTTATCCTGTACCCGACCCAAAAAATCTTCCAAATTTTGATAAGGGCCATTTTTTTTACGCTCCTTAATAATTTCTTCAGCAATATGTGCACCTACATTTTTCACCGCTTCCAAACCAAAACGAATCTTGGGTTTGTCTTCCGGATTGCGGCGCGGAACCACGGCAAACTTCTCAAAACTCTCGTTAAGATCGGGAGGCAAAACCTCTATTCCCATCTCTTTGCACTCTTGAACCAAAGCGGCCACTTCATCCAAGTCCCCCATTTCCGCCGAAAGCACAGCCGCCATATATTCTTCAGGAAATTTGGCTTTAAGATAAGCGGTATAATAGGCAATCACGGCGTAAGAAGCGGCGTGAGCCTTATTAAACCCGTAAGCGGCAAAGGGTTCAATCAAACCCCACAGTTCATTAGCCTGCGCTTGCTTCAAGCCATTTTTAACACAGCCTTGCAAAAATTTTTCTTTTTGAGCGGCCATTTCTTCGGGAATTTTTTTGCCCATAGCTTTGCGCAATTTGTCAGCCTCTTCCCAGTTGTAGCCAGCAATGTTAATAGCAGTTAGCAAAACATCATCTTGATAAGTTATAACACCGTAAGACATATCCAAATAATCCGCCATTCTAGGATCAAGATACTTAATCAATTTAGGATTATGCTTGCGTTTGATAAATTCCGGAATAGATTCCATAGGGCCCGGACGAAAAAGAGCTACCATAGCCATAATGTCAAAAATGCTTGTTGGTTTTAATTCTTCTAAATAGTGTGTCATACCTGAACCACCTAACTGAAAAAGTCCGCCCGTTTCTCCGCGCGCGAGCATGGCATAAGTTTCCGTGTCATCCCAAGGAATGGTTGCCAAATCTATTTTGAGACCGCGGGTTTTTTCCACAATTTTAACTGCATCACCTAAAATGGAAAGATTACGGACGCCCAAAAAGTCCATTTTTAAAAGTCCGGCTTCTTCTACGGCGTGCATCTCATACTGAGTGGTTAATTTTTCTCCATCAGTTTCTTTTTGCAGAGGGGTAAAATCGGTTAAGGGAGTAGGAGAAATAACCACACCGGCGGCATGCTGGGAAGTATGTCTGGCACAGCCTTCAATTTTTTGAGCCAAGTCAAGCAAACGCCGCACATCGCCGTTTTCATTATACAAAGCATAAAGTTCCGGAGTTATTTCCAAAGCCTTTTTTAGCGTCATGGGAAACCCTTGCGTGCCCATGGGAATCATTTTAGAAATTTGATCACAAAAAGTATAAGACAAACCTAAAGCACGACCGGCATCACGCACACTGCCACGAGCCGCCATTGTACCAAAAGTGACAATTTGCGCCACGTGATCGGCTCCGTAATGTTCTGTGACGTAAGCAATAGTTTCGTCACGACGATTATCGGCAAAATCCATATCAATATCAGGAGGCGAAGGACGATAAGGGTTTAAAAAACGCTCAAAAGGCAATTTAAAATATAATGGATTAACAGAAGTAATGCCAATACAGTAAGAAACCAGGGAACCGGCGGCCGAACCGCGGGTAGTAGCAATAATTTCGTGTGCCCTGGTCCATTTAACATAATCAGCCACGGCCAAAAAATAAGGAGCATAACCCTTGGTGGCAATAATATCCAGTTCATAATCCAAACGTTTTTGATTTTCTTCAACATTACCTTGAACCAAACTTCTTAAACCAACATTAGCCTGCTCACGCAAAACATCTACGGCAGTTTTTCCTTCTGGCAATTTAATAGCCGGAAAATGCCATTTGCCTAAAGTTAATTCCACATTACAACGCTGAGCGATTTTGACTGTGTTTTCCAAAGCTTCGGGTACATGCTGGAAACGACTGGCAATTTCTTCTGCCGAAGAAAAAGATCTATCCACATGCAAAAAATTAGCCCGATTAGGATCAGAAGCTTTGCTTCCATCGCGAATACAAACCAAAATATCCTGAGCTTCACGATCATCCGGGTGCAGATAATGCACATCGCGTGTCACTACAGTGAAAATTTTTGTTTGTAGAGAAATCTCAATTAAAGCGTTATTAATTTCTATTTGATTTTCCAAATCAGCATGGTCCTGCAATTCTAAAAAAAAGTTATCAGAGCCAAAAATAGAGAGGTATTCCAAAGCTATTTCTTGAGCCTTTTTTTTATCCGCATTTTTCCAAATTTGTTTAGCTATTTCTCCCTCACGGCAGCCAGACAAAGCAATTATTCCCCGGTGATATTTTTTTAAAACTTCTTTATCTACTCGTGGCACTCCAAAAAAACCTTCCAAATGCCCGATGGTAGAAATTTTCATTAAATTTTTATAACCTTCTAAATTTTCCGCCAGCAAAACCAAATGATGATTTTCTTCATCCAAATGAGGACGTTTATCAAAACGTGAATTAAGCGCCACATAAACTTCTAAACCCAAAATGGGGTTAAGGCCGGCTTTTTTGGCTTCTTTATAAAACTCAATAATGCCATACATTGAGCCATAATCGGTTAAAGCCAAAGCTGTCATCCCCTGTTTTTTGGCATGACGCACCAACTCGTCTATCTTAGGCAAGCCTTCCAAAAGAGAATAGTGGGAATGGATGTGAAGGTGGACAAAATTCGTCATAAAATTATTAATAAAAGCGGATTTGGCAATAGACTTATCTTATCTAAAACCAGAGGCAAAAGCAAGCTAAAAAAAATTACAACTTGCGCTGTTTAAACCAAGTCTGAAAACAACGCCGAACAAAAAACCCGCCACTAAAGGCGGGCTAAACCAAATGGTTTATCTTTTTCTTTTTTTCTTATCTTCAATTTCTCCAATTTCATCTTCTACATTCTTTTTCTTACTCACAAAATACTGAATCAATTTAATAATACCCTCGGAAACAAAAGCAAAACTGGCCGTAGCGTGTTCCATTTTATCGCGCATGCCGCGAATAGCATCTTCAATACCGCGGAATCTCTCACGCATTTCCTCTATCATATTGCTGGCGCCGCGCAAAATAGAAACCATGTAGTAAATCAGCCAGCATAAAAAAACCGTCAGCCACAAAATGCAGAAAGATAAAACAATGTATAAAAGATCTTTGCTGTTTTCAAGCATAATTTTGAAAACTTTTTAATTTATTATTAATAATATAATACCACAAATAAAAATTTAGCGCCAAATTAACTTCTAACTTCGGCCTTAAATTTATTTTGCAAAGTCTTAATCACCTTATTTAATGCCTCTTCGGCCTCATTAGCGGTTAAAGTCCTTTCTTGATTCGCTAAAATTAAATGATAAGCCATGCTTTTGAAATCTTTTTTAATATTCTCCCCTTCGTAAACATCAAACAGTTCCACCTTTTTTAACAAAGGATCAACTTCTAAAATAGTTTTAACAATTTCCGCGTGGGTAATTTCTTGGGACAAAACTACGGCCAAATCACGCACAATTTCTGGATAGATTGGCACAGGCTCAAAAACAGCCGGCTCAAGTTTTTTTTCACTCAGCTCGGTAAGATTAATTTCCAACACCCCCACCTTTTCTTCCAAACCAAAATTTTGAACAATCAAAGGATTAACTTCATAAATTTGACCCACCAAAACATTTTGCACCTCAATGCCGACGCTCCTGGTAGGGTGCTGCCAATTATAAATTTCCGGCAACTCCGTAGCCTGCCACTTGTAACCTAATTTTTGCAAGACAACTTCCGCCGCCGCTCTAACTTCTTTAAAAGGAAAGACGTTTTTCTTGGCCGCAAAAACGGCATTCAAAAAAGAATCTTGTCTAGGCAAGAGTTCGTCACTCTTTTCACCGGCTCTTATCCCCGGTTTCTCGGGTAAAAAAGTTTTACCTATTTCCAAAATTTTTAATTCATCAACATATTCCAAATTGCGCGCAGTATTTTCTAACAAATTCGTTAACAAGTGACGCCTTAAAAACGGTTTTTCCTTAGATAAAGGATTGTCCAGAGCCACATAATTTTCTAACTTGTCACCTAATTTTTGCACTTCAGCGGCGCTGATAAAAGAGTAATTATATACTTCTGTATAACCCTGATTAAGCACCAGCAATTCGCGCACTTGATTTTCTAAACCGCGCAAAATATTTTTCTCCGGCGGAATAATGGAAAATGAAGGCAGGCTGGTTTTAATATTATCGTAGCCGTAAATACGTGCCACTTCTTCCACTAAATCTTCCGGGATGGAAATATCTTTGGTGGCCCGCCAAGTAGGAATTGCCACAGATAAAAGATCTTTTTTAGTTTTAACTACAAAACCCAAACGTTCTAAAATTCCCACCACTTGTTTTTTATCCATTTCCAAACCAATTTTTTTATTTAAAAAGGAAAGGGAAATTTCCATTGGCCCTTGTTGTAAATAAAAATGGGATTCATCAGCCACATTACTTGTGACGACTGCCTCGGGGCATAATTCCAAAGTCAGTTGAACGGCTTTTCTTAAAGCCAAGGCGCATAAATTAGGATCTAAACTTTTTTCAAATCGAGCAGAGGCGTCGGTACGCAACCCTAATTTTACGGCTGTATGGCGAATAGTAAAGGCCTCAAAATTAGCAGCTTCAAAAACAACTTTTTGGGTTTCGGCGGAGATGCCACTGTCTAAACATCCCATCACTCCGGCCAAGGCTACTGCTTTTTCTTTATCCGCAATCATCAACATAGAAGAATCCGATTTATGTTTCTGATGATCTAAAGTAATAAATTCTTCGCCGTCTTTGGCTTTGCGTACTATAATCTTATCGGCTTTGAATAAATTGGCATCAAAAGCATGCAAGGGTTCACCCAAATCTAACATCACATAATTGGTAATATCTACAATATTATTAATAGGACGCAAACCAACGGCCAAAAGTTTTTCTTGTAGCCAAGGTGGAGATGGTGCCACCCTAACATTACCAACTTCTACAACCATATAGCGCGGACACATTTTAAAATCTTCCACTTCTACACTGATCTTTTTTTCTTTACCTGGTTTGATTTCAGGAGGGTTATATTTGGCTAGACGATTTCTGTATAAAGCCGCAATCTCCCTACTTAATCCATAATGACCCCATAAATCCGGACGATTAGTCATGGATTTATTATCAATCTCAATAATAGTATCATCCAAACCCAAAGCTTTAGACAAAGTCATTCCCGGCTTAAGGCGATGTAAAGAACTTAAATTTAAAATTTCTTTTTCTTCTTTGGCGGGAAAACGTTCGTCCAAACCAATTTCCTCAGCGGCGCAAATCATCCCTTCGGAATCAACGCCCCTAATGGTCGCAGGCTTTAATTCTATTAATTCCCCTTCTCCGTGCCATTTAACGCGGCTACCGATTTTGGCCAAGGCCACTAACATATTTTCTTTTACATTACTGCCACCGCAAACCACTTGCAATAATTTTTCACCTATATCAACTTGGCAGACTTTTAATTTGTCTGCGTTAGGATGAGCGGAAACTTTTTGCACTTTTCCCACTACAATACCCTCTAAATTTTTTCCTTGTTCTTCTACTCCCTCAACCTCTACCGTACTCATGGTTAATTTTAACGCCAGCTCCTGCGCAGTAGTGCCCGCCGGCAAAGTCACATAATTCTTAAGCCAATTTAAACTTACTTTCATATATATTAAAATTGTTTTAAAAACCGCAAGTCTCCTTCTTGCAAATGACGAATATCTTCTATGCCATAATTTTGCATAACCAAACGCGTCATTCCCAAACCAAAGGCAAAACCGCTCCACTCTTTGGGGTTAAGGTCGCCATATTCCAAAACGCGCGGGTGTACCAAGCCGCAAGGCAAAGTTTCTATCCAGCCGCTGTGTTTGCAAGCGCCGCAACCTACTCCGCCGCAAACCAAACATTTCATATCCAATTCAAAACCCGGCTCCACAAAAGGAAAAAAACCGGGACGCAAGCGCACTTCCACTTCGCGCCCCAAAACGCCTTTTAACAATTCCTTCATTACACCAATCAAATGGCTAATAGAGATATTTTTATCCACTACCAAACCTTCTAGTTGATAAAAAGTGTGTTCGTGCGCGGCATCAGTGGATTCATTTCTAAAACAGCGGCCCGGCACCAC
>MFQT01000005.1:2206-6164 GCA_001783145.1 Candidatus Magasanikbacteria bacterium RIFOXYB2_FULL_38_10 | reverse complement strand
CGAGGTATGCGTGCGCATCACCCAATTTTTGTGATCTTTAATATAAAAAGTATCTTGCATATCGCGGGCCGGATGTGTAGGGGGGATATTCAATGCCTCAAAATTATAATAATCACTTTCCAATTCCGGACCGTCCAAAATCATAAAACCCATAGACGAAAAAAGTTCCTCCAATTTTTTTTGCACAATAGTGTTGGGATGAAAAGACCCAAGATTGCTCTTAATTAAAGACGGCTCCGAAATATCTATTTTTTCTTTGGCTACACTGTTTTTAAAATCAGCCGTTGCTAAATCTTGACGTTTAGTAAAAGCCAACTCTTCCAAAGATTGTTTCACTTCATTAGCCACCCGACCTACCACTGTTTTACTTTCATCAGATAAATCTTTTAAGCCTTTCATTAAATTAGTCAGCTCCCCACTTTTTCGGCCCAAAAATTTATTCTCCCATTCTTCCAAACGTATTTTATCTTTCACTTTATCCAAAGCCTCAAGAGCTTCTTTTTTTAATTGTTGCAATTTTTCTTGCATATTTAAATAACAATTTTATCTAAAAAATTTTGTGCCACAAATTAACAAAAATCCATTTAAAATTTCCCACGTCTTTAATTGTGACAAATAAAACTAAAAGCATTAGAACAGCAAAACCCAGAGTATGAAAAGCATTTTCCATTTTTCTGGCCACCGGTCGACCACGTACTTTTTCTATGAGTAAAAACAAGACACGTCCACCATCTAAGGCGGGGAATGGCAAAATATTTAAGACAGCCAGATTAATAGAAAGTAAAGCCATAAATTGCAAAAGATAACCCAGGCCCAATTTGGCGGCCTTACCTGTTAACACCGCAATTCCCACCGGTCCGGCTAAATTTTCCGTTACTCCGGCGGCGCCTCTAAAAATATTAGCGATTAAAAGGGCAAAGGCCTTAACAACTTCCCAAGCAAAAAATACGGAATCAATAAACCCATGCCAAATAGCCAAATACCAAGGATAAGAGACCACGGCTGTTTCCAAAAGTACTACGCCAATTCCGCCACGGCTGGTTTCTTTAAGTTTGGCTGGAATAATTTCTTTTTGAAACATTTCATTATTTCTTTTGATGGTAAAAAAAACTTTTTGGCCTTCTTTTTGAGACAAATAATTTTGTAAATCAGCCACTTTTAAATTAGATAAAGAATCCAATCCGGCAATCTCGTCCCCTGCTTGCAAACCCGCGTCCTTAGCCGGAAAGCCGGACAAAACGGACATAATTTCTATTTTGGCATCACTAACTTTAGCTCCATAACCCAAATTATCTACGGACTGGGGCAGGCCAATCATATAGCCAACACCCAAAAGAACTGCGGCTAAAACAATGTTCATTAAAACTCCGGCACACAAAACAAAGGTTCTTTGCCAAATTTTTTTATTGATAAAACTATCCGGATCGGTTGACTCTTCTCCGTCTTCACCTTTAATTTTGACAAAACCTCCAAGCGGAATCCAATTTAAAGAATAGATGGTGGAAGAGTTGCCGGGCAGACCTTCTTTATTGCCCCAAACTATTTTCCATTTGGTTTTAGGTTTGATAGTTAAGGAAATATTGTCCACTTCTTTTTCCGCTTCTATAACTATTTTTTCCCTTATATCCTCCTCCACTCCAACTACCACTCTTTGGATACCAATAAAACGTGGCGGAAAACCAAAACCAAATTCATCAACTTTGATGCCGTTTTTTCTGGCCACGACAAAATGCCCAAATTCATGAGCCAAAACCAAAATTGCCAAGACAAAAACAAAAGCCAGCAAAGTTAAAAGCATAATTGCAAGAGTATCTTTCTTTGCCTTTAAAGGCAAATTAAATTTTAAAGTTCTTAATATTTTATCAGCAAATAACAAAAAAAGCAAAGCTGTTCCTTCTTCATAAGGACTTATCTGGGCTTAAATCTGCCGCGTTAAAAAAATTTATAAACTAACTTTTTCCGCTTTAAAAGACCAGCCTAAAAACTTACTGCCTAAACGTTCAAAATCTTCCGGCCGATCAGTGGTTAAAAAACGACACTGACCTTTTTGGGAAAGTTTTTCTTCAATTTCCGGATGACGAAGCAAATAATCTGCCAAAGATTTTTTTTCCGCCTCACCTGGATTAATAATTGTCACCTTTTTACCCATCATAATTTTGATTTCTTTTTGCAAAACCGGATAATGAGTGCAGGCCAAAATTAAAGTATCAATGGCAGATTTTTTTAGAGGTTTTAAATAATAACGAAGAATTTTTTTGGTTTCCAAACGCTTGTCCCAGCCTTCTTCTATTAAAGGCACCAAAAGCGGTGCGGCCTGACTGATAATTTGCAAATCAGCACGGCGTTTTTTTAATTCCGTTTCCAAAGCGCCGGATTTTACCGTGGCCCGGGTCCCTAAAATTCCCACCTTGCCCTTTTTACTTAGCAAGGCAGCGGATTCGGCGGTGGGAATGAGAACTCCTAAAACTTTTTTATTAGGATAATGCGTTGGCAGCCATTCCTGCTGAATTTTACGCAAGGCATTGGCTGAGGCGGAAAAACAGGCCAAAACCACCAATTCACAGCCTTGGCGAAAAAGAAAATCTACCGCTTCGGTAGTAAAGCGGTAGATTGTTTCTGGTGAATGATTGCCATAAGGAGCGCGAGCCGTATCGCCTAGATAAATAAAATCGTAAGCAGACAAAGATACTGAAGTAATTTTTTTTGTGCCGGATTTCACATCAATCTTTTTTGCAAGGCCACTTTTTACGTCCACACCCAGCACTTCTTTTAAAATTGTTAATCCGCCAAAACCAGAATCAAAAAATCCAATCATAGTTTTTACTAGAGAATAAAAATTCTCTTCATTTTTTTAAAATCAATCCAAAGGGCTTTTTATTTTAGCCAAAACATTATTAGCCACTTTAGTATAAATTTGCGTTGTTTGCAACTTGGCATGACCCAATAATTCCTGAATATATCTAATATCCGTACCATTTTCCAGCAAGTGCGTAGCAAAAGAATGCCGCAGGGTGTGAGGTGAAACGGTTTTTTTAATCTCTGCCCTTTGGGCCGCTTGCGCCACAATTTTTTGAATAGTCGCTTCCGTCAGACGCCCACCTACTTTTAAACGCTCTTTTTCACCCGATTCCCTGCTTCTACCTAATCGCGGTACAACAAAATTGCTCGCAACAGGTATTGGTAAAATGCGCCTTTCTCGGCCGTTGGTGAATAAAAAATCATCGGCCGTTTTTATTCTTGCTTGTTTAATTAAAATTTCTTTTAACGAGCCGGGTAAAATTGTCAGCCGATCTTTTTTCCCCTTGCCTTGAAATACTCGTAAAACCATTCTGTCTAAATCAATATCACACATTTTTATGTGAGTTAATTCGCTCACCCGCACGCCGGTGCCATATAACAAACTGATAATACAATGATGTTTGGGATTGGTGGTTGAGCTTATCATTCTTTTGACTTCTTCTTTGGATAAAACAACCGGAATATGCTTTTCTTTGCGCGGATGGGGTAAATTTATAAAAAAATGACGTTGCCAAATTTGTTTGTAATAAAACAGCAACGCGTTATAAGCTACTGATACGGTGCTGGATGAGCGCGTTTCCGCCAAAAAATTCAAATAAGCCTTAATATCTTCCGTTTTTACTTCCCGAGGATATTTTTGGCAAAAAACTAAAAAATTTTTATTGTAAAAGATGTACGATTCTGCTGTTTGACGGCTATAATTGCGGATACGCAATTCCCGCCCTAAATTATCCAGGGTGTTGTCCTCCTTCATATTTATTGATATTATTGTAATGTTATATCCCCCAAGGATATAACACCATTTTCACAAAAATTATATCACATCTTAGCCAACAAAACCACAAGTTGGCATAAAGGTAGTTCGGCAAAATCGCTTCGCTCCTTTTGCCGAATGAGGCGCGCTTACAGCGTTGTCGGCTAGTCGCTTCGCGACATCGCC
>MFQT01000005.1:1250-2172 GCA_001783145.1 Candidatus Magasanikbacteria bacterium RIFOXYB2_FULL_38_10 | reverse complement strand
CTTATCAACCGCCTTCGCTACATTTCGCCAATCCAAAACTTCGTTTTGTCTTAGCGAAACGTTTGATAAGCGCGCCTCATTAGGCGAAATTGCCCAAAATCCATTTCAATCTTTTCTCATAATTAGTAACAATTTTTCATAAAAATGAATAAGGAAGAAATCATAAATAAAACTGTCGAGTTTATCAAATCTAAACTCACCGGCGAAGGTTCTGGTCATGACTGGTGGCATGTTTATCGTGTGTGGAAGAACGCCGTCCATATTGGCAAACATGAGAATGTGGATTTGTTCGTCGTTGAACTCGCCGCCCTGCTTCATGATATCGCTGATTGGAAATTTAATGATGGCAACGATGATGTCGGTCCGCAGTTGGCTAGAGAGTGGCTTGAAAAATTGGCAGTCGATGAAAATATAATTTCTCATGTTTGCCAAATCATCAAAGACGCTTCGTTCAAAGGCGCGGGCGTCATGACAAAAATGAAAACAATCGAGGGCATGGTGGTGCAAGATGCTGATCGATTGGATGCGGTTGGTGCTATCGGAATCGGCAGAACCTTCGCCTACGGTGGTGCGAAAGGACGAGAGATGTATAATCCCGAAATTAAGCCTGAAAAACACGAGTCATTTGAGCAATATAAAAATAATCAAAGCCACACGATAAATCATTTTTATGAAAAATTGTTACTCTTGAAAGAATTGATGAATACTACGACTGCGAAAAAAATTGCCGAGAAACGACATAAAGTAATGGAGGATTTTTTAGACGAATTCTTTCAAGAATGGGAAGGAAAAGATTGAAATGGATTTTGGGCAACTCAAGCCCTACGGGTCGCCTAACAACTTGTATCAGGTTACAAAAATTTGCACTTTTGAATGATAATAAGGAAAGCAAATTTTCTCCACCCAAATTTTTTCTCACTAC
>MFQT01000005.1:0-1236 GCA_001783145.1 Candidatus Magasanikbacteria bacterium RIFOXYB2_FULL_38_10 | reverse complement strand
ATCGCCGAACAACGCTTATCAACCGCCTTCGCTACATTTCGCCAATCCAAAACTTCGTTTTGTCTTAGCGAAACGTTTGATAAGCGCGCCTCATTCAACGAAATAAATTTTTTATCCTTGTGAAAATTTAAAGTTCAGCGAATTAAACGGGGACAGAAAATTTGATTTTTTATTCATTCAAAGAGGGGAATAAGGAAGAAAACTTTATTATTTTTTTATAATCAATATGAAAAGTGGATTCGACATTAATTTAATTGAAGGTGACGGATATCTTATTTTGCCAATTTCCATGGCGAGAATTTCCGCAGGACAATCTCCTGAGGAAATTTATGAAATGTTTCATTTCTTCGCAAAAAAACTCAAAAGCTTTACAAATGACGTAGTTTTACTTTATACAAACGGCTTGTATTTTAACGCTGAGGATATAACTCATAATCAGCGAGTGAAAAGCAATCAACAAATTATTGATCACAGCTATAAACTGCGACAACTTATTGAAAAAAGAAAAGAATATATCCCAAATGCTTTTCATTTTTTGCCAATTGATTACGTTATATTAAACGCTCCTCGTTTTAGAGAATATTTTTATGAATTAAAAAAGCAGGAAAAGACTGATGATGATTTTCGGAAAAGCATAAAGAATGATATTGGCAAAAGAGAATATACCGAAGCAAACGTCAATTTTATTTTGGAAGAAATTATCGTTGCGCATATTATGAGGGAAAAAGAAATTGAGTTTCCGAGAACATTGGTTAGAAACGATAGTTGGAGATTGATTGCTTATCCCGGGGCATATATGGAAGCGGATTTGTACCAGTGGAAAAAGAATTGGTTGCCGAAAAAAGATTCAGTAAATCCTTTTGTGGATTCGCATTATAATTTCAATGAAAAAAAGATTTATAGGTTTAGTGAGCTTTAAAATACAAATAAGGAGTTTTGAAAAATGAAATTCACCCCTGACCCCTCTTTCATTTTTCAAAACAAAAAATCAAATTTTCTTAGATGAGAAATCAGAGTATAATTATATAAACAGCGAGATAAAAAATTGACATCGTTGAACAACTCATATCTGGCTCAAGAAATTGACGCTTTAATATTTCAGAAGAAAGTCAATTTCTCTCGACCCAAATTTTTGTGCAATTACATTGCGCAAAAACTTCAGATATGAGTAACGTTCGGCAAAATCGCTTCGCTCCTTTTGCCGAATGAGGCGCGCTTACAGCGTTGTCGGCTAGT
>MFQT01000004.1:25205-64464 GCA_001783145.1 Candidatus Magasanikbacteria bacterium RIFOXYB2_FULL_38_10 | reverse complement strand
TTGAAAAGAAAAGCCGCTGGGCGGACCATACGGCTGTAGTTTCGTGAAAATACCAATCAACACAGGGATACACCACACTTGCTACATTTACTGTTCCTGAAATCATAATAAGTCATCGTTCCCTGTGATGTTCCACAATTCCAACAAGAACGTGGCTTAAGATCAGGATTTTCAGCGTAGCACGGATTCCAGTCTCCGCCACAACTCGGGCACTTGCTATTACGTGCCTCATAAACCGACATTCCTCCACGTTCTTTTCCACAATTATAGCATTTGTAATGCATGACTCCATTCCCTCCTTTGAAAATCTGGGAAACCACGAAACAGATAATATTAGCATATTTAGAATAGTAAGTCAATAGCAATTATTACGATAGCGTTTCCTTTTGCGTCTGCTGAGAATATCGGTTTTCCTCTTAACCATGTATGTTTTTAGTGATTTATCCTACAATAATGAAATTAAATTTTTTAAAAATTAAAAGGGAAAATGGGAGTTCGCTAGCGCTCAGAATATTTTAAAAATTAAGGAAAAAATAAATTATGAATTGGTTTTTGATTGCACTTATCCCTCCAGCAATCTGGAGTGCAACAAATCATTTTGATAAATATCTAATAAGTAAATACTTCAAAGGTGGCGGAGTAGGTGCCTTAATGATGTTTTCTTCTATTATAGGCGTGTTTATTTTGAGCATCATCGCGATTGTGCACCCCGAAGTTTTAAGCTTCCCATTCAGCAAAGGTATCTTTATTGCGTCGAACGGGTTTATGTACCTTTTGGCTACACTACCGTATCTTTATGCTTTAAAAAAAGATGAAACTTCAATCGCTGTCCCGATGTTTCAGTTGATTCCCGTATTCACATATTTTTTAGCATGGTTAATTTTAGGTGAAACTCTGAATGGTAATCAGTTATTTGGTGGAATTTTAATTATTTTAGGAGCGATTATAATTTCGCTAGAATTATCCGAAGCTAAAAAAATTGTCATCAAAAAAGAAGTCCTCTTGCTAATGACTATTTCGTCACTTTTTTTCTCGCTAAATTTTTTGTTTTTTAAATACTTTGCGGTAACCGCTTCTTTCTGGGTTACAAGTTTTTGGGAATATGTTGGATTCGCGATATTTTCTTTTTTCCTTTTTGTTTTTATCAAAAAATATAGAGATGAGTTCATTTCCGTGATTAAAGCTAATAAATTGACTGTCTTAACTCTAAATGGAATTAATGAAGTTTTAAATATGATTGCCAAACTATCATTCAATTTTGCTTCACTTTTAACACCAATCACTTTAACTTGGATTGTTGACGGCTTTCAACCGCTTTTTGTTTTTATTTATGGGGTAATTCTGACTTTGTTTTTCCCGCATATCAGTAAAGAAAATATTACAAAGAAACATCTTGCCCATAAAATTCTGGCTATTTCAATTATGCTTATTGGAACGTTTTTGATAAATAAAAAATAAAGGAGTTTTTAAAAAAATTCACCTCTAGCCTCTAACATGGTAAAATTAAGACAAGTATCAATTTTAAAGTTACAGAATTCAGTAACTTTAAAAAAAGCGGTGCAATTGAAAAGAATAAAATAAGTATATGCCAAAAAATAAAACAATAAATGTAAAAGGAACCAAGATTACTATCATCAAGCAGGGTAATTCCGACTATGATTATATTTCTTTGACCGACATGCTCAAGGCAAAAGATGGTGATTTTTTTATTTCTGACTGGTTAAGAAATAGGAATACGGTTGAATTTTTGGGTATATGGGAAAGAATTTATAATCCAGATTTTAATTATGGCGAATTCGCCATAATTAAAAGTAAAGCGGGTTTAAATAACTACAAAATAAGTGCAAGAGAATGGGTAGAAAAAACCCATGCTATCGGGCTAAAAGCAACCAGTGTACGTTAGGCGAAATAAAAAATGAATCACTTGACCCAAATTCCTTAATATGGTTTACCATAAATTTCTCTCTAAACCATTTTAAAAAGATTATCCACAAGTTTGTATCTATCTCACAATTTAATTCCCATAACCGTAAATATTGCCCGATTTTAGCCTTTATTCACGGTTATCTTGACAAAAGAGTGAAAATAGTGTATAATAGGGTTATATTACTCATTATTCATATAATATGCCAAAAACACTACATGTTTTAAACATAATTTCTCTCTTAAGAGAGCGTTTCTATACCGCGTCTATTGGAAAACAGAATCTTTTAAGATTACTTAGTGAAGCAGAAGTAGCAGAACAGGTATACAACTCCAACGCTATTGAAAATAGCACTCTTACTTTTGAGGAAACCGAAAAAATACTTTTGCAAATAAACTTGGACAGATATATCACTGAAAGGGAAATTTTTGAAGCAAAAAATCTGGCGCGGGTAGTAACATATATTGATAAAAGAGCCAAAGAGCAAGAACTTAGTCTTGAGATAATATTATCACTTCACAAAATGTTAATTGCCAATATTCGCAATGACATTGCCGGTCGGTTTAGAAAGGACAATGAATTTGTGCGCGTGGGCAGCCATATTGCACCTAATCCTAAAGAAGTGGTGGACCGTTTGGAAAAAATGTTGTCCGAGTATAACGCCACCAGTCATGAAAATATCATCAAACGGATAGCGAAGTTACATCTTACTTTTGAATACACTCACCCATTTTGTGACGGCAATGGTCGTATTGGGCGCGTTATAAACAATTATTTGTTAATCCGAGAAGGATTTGTACCAATAAATATAAAATTTATTGACCGAAAAAAATACTATGAGGCGTTTAGAGAATTTGACGCTAATGATGTAACTGCCATTATGGAAGAAATTGTTGGCAAAGCACTTACTAATAGCTACTATAAACGGCTTGCTTATCTTGAAGGTGCACAAATAACGACGCTTGCGGAATACGGAAAAATAAATAAAATATCACACTCTAATTTAATTAATAAAGCAACTCGCCAGACAATAGAGGCATTTCTGGAAAAAGGTGTGTGGAAGATCGGCGTCGCACAAAAAAAATAGTAAAAAAACATCTTGGCTTCGGGTCATTCGCCCCTTTAAATTCCCCTCTGTCCCCTTTCGCCTAAAACTACAAAAAACAAAATTGTTTTTTCACTTTTTGTTTTTTGTGACTGGTGATTGACGAGGGGGGACGAATCGAGCGAGCGGATTGAATTTTACAAGTATCGCGAAAGATATTTTTACTTTTTCTTTCAAGACAAATTTATTTTTAATTTAATTAACAATAAAACCATGGACAAAAAAATTATACTATTGATAACAGTAATCATTGTCATTATTGGGGGAGCAATTTTAATGAAAAATTATTTGAAGCCTTATTCCTTAACTGGCGGCAAAAATGCGCCCATAAACACTTCGCAGATAGCTAATGAAATAAATATTAAAAATTTTACTTTTTCACCCGCAACACTAAATGCATCAATCGGAACAAAAGTTACCTGGAAACAAAATGATCAGGCCAATCATAAAATAGTTTCCAGAGAAGGAATATTTTCTAGTAACGATTTAAAAACTGGCGATGAATTCAGCTTTGTTTTCACAAAAACTGGAGAATACAATTACTACTGCGAAATTCACCCATCAATGAACGGAAGAATTATTATTAAATAATATTTATGGATTTAATTTTCAAAAAATCACTCGTTGTCGCCTCCACAACCATAATGATAGATTTTTTGTTCCACTACTTTTTGACTCATCCAATGGAATCGTTAACTTATTTTGTCATCAAATTTTTGCTGGCATTTTTCGTGGCATCAGCAATATTAGGTTCTAATATTTATAAAAATAAAATTGACCGGCGCTGGCTAATTATCTTTATAACCGGTTTATTTTTCAGCGCGCTAATGAGTATTTATTATAGATCTTGGGAATTAGGGGAAGCAGGAGTGCCTTTTGGTTCAAGAGCGCCAAATATTATTGGTATAGCACGAACTAATTTAATTTTATTCAGTGGTACTTGGTGGTTGGGACACACTCTTTTTTTTATCATTGGAGTTTGGTTATCTAATCTAATATCAAATAAAAAATAAATTTCCCCCGATATACTCAAACCATTAATTATTGAAAGGATTAAAATAAAAAGGCATAAATATCAAAAGTGTAATTAAATAATTGGCAATGATGGTGCAACAGATTTATAAAAAACCCCAAATGGAGAATCCATAGGGGGTAATGTTTTATTTGTTACTCTTGTAAACTAAGCAAAGTATTAAAGTAATTAGCGAAATTAGGGCGCTACCGCCCATTCCCAGAAACATGGCAGTGGAATGCAAGTTTAAAACACCGTGCAAACTGGTAGCTGTTTGAAAGATAAAGAAAAAGAACCAAGTCCAAGCAGACACATTTTCAGCGCTTTTTAAACGCCAAATTTTAATGGGCTGTGGCAAAATCACCAGAATATTCAGACACATGCCAAGGTCAAAGAGCGTTTTCAGAAACTCCTTAAATATTTCCACTTAGAGCCTCCATTGATTTAATAAAAATTCCTGATTATATATCATGGCATGTTTTTATCTTTACGTCAACTTTACGTCAATTTTGTAGATTAAAAAAGAGGGGTTGGTTTACTCACCCCTCTATGAAGTTCCATTAATTGTTAATTGGCATTAAGCCGGCCTGGCTACTGCCTCTACCGGCACCCACCTGCCGCTCGCTAGGGCTTCAGTAGCGTGCTGTTCGGCCACGGCCAAGGCCTCTTCAAAGTTCAAAAATGGCTTTTCACGCGGATTGACTCTACAGCCAGAGTCAGGAATGGTCTTGCTGGGATCAAGGTAGTTGTAAACGTGGAAAACGAGGTAACGCGGATCATCTCCGTCCGATTCGTATTCCTTTCTACCGGCTTTGACCCAAACTTCCTTGAGAATACTGACGCTGGAGGCATGACTACCATCCGGTGCCCAAAGAAAAGCCACGGTCAGTTTGTCCTCACGAAGTTCGGTCGCGAAGACACCCCCTTGTTCCTTGGGAGCAGGACCAATCCTTTTAGGATCAGCTAGTTTCATTCCCGCAGGCAATTCCTCAATGATTACCACTGCAAAATCGCCGTAATTGGTACCGGGAGTATTAATCCATCGGCGCCAAAAATTTTCCGTAGCGCCATATGAAGTACCCTTAATAACCAGCCAAACTGAACCAAGAGGATCGAGGAAACGTTCCATTTCATATACACCCGGGGGTATAAGAACATGCCTAAGATTTGTTCCATCAAGAGCCTTCCATCTTCGTCTAAGGAACATGAACATAGGAACCTCCTTATGGTTTCTCAAGTTCCACCGGCCTTTTTAGCCAGACGGTGATTGTAGCACGAACGCCTAATAAAGTCAACAGGCCTGTGGATTTCCAATAAACTTAATTTTTGCCTTATTTTGATAATTTTTGTATAATAAGATAATCAAAATTAATATGCGCTTTGTATTACATGCTAAAATTCATAAGGCAACCGTAACCGAAGCAAATTTAGATTACATCGGCAGTATTACCATTGATGAAAATTTGATAAAAAAAGTTGATTTTTGGGAAGGAGAAAAGGTACTGGTGGTCAGCAATACCTCCGGCGCGAGGCTGGAAACTTACGTAATTTCCGGTCCTAAAAATTCCGGGATCATTTGTATGAACGGCGCCGCGGCGCATTTAATAAAATCCGGCGAGGAGATTATTATTATGGGTTTTGAGCTAACTAAAAAGCCAATCAAATCAAAAAATATTTTGGTCGATAAGGAAAATAAATTTGTAAAATTTTTGTAATAAAAAAGCCTCGGCTGTTAGACCAAGGCAGAATACTTACTAATAAATATCCAAACAATGTTTACGATACTCTCGGCTACGCACCAGAGGCATTATATTTTTATAAGAACCGAGGAAAAAGATCAAAAAAGCTAGTAATATCACAGTTGTGAGACAAAGAGAAGACCAAAAATATTGGTAGAAAAACACCCCCCAACTAATAGTGAAAGAATCTTCCGTTAATACCTTGATGATGTTATGAAAAATTGTGAAGACGGCGCCCGACGTTGCCATGATTAGCAGGAAAAAAAACAAAAAACTGAAAATTAATCCCCACAATTTTTCCCGGCAAGAACAGAGGAAAATCAGTAACCATTCTCTCATTAAGTCACTCATGGTCCATTCCCCTATTAGTGGCATTACCCGGACTTGTGTTATACATTATAAATCAAAGAGAAAAAATGTCAATACTAAAAACCGAGCGCAAGTGCGCTCGGTTTTAACTCAATCTTTTAACAATTTTTCTAAACTCTTCACCCCTGGCAAACTCATTTTGCCGCGGTAGCCAGGTTAAACCAGGCGATAAAATTATATAATCACCTTTTTGCGCCAACTTTCGCGCCGTGCGAACCGCCTCTTTTAAATCTTTGACCTCTTTAACAGGAATTTGTGCTCCTTGTGCGCCTCTTAAAATTTCGCCGCTAACATTACCCGGCATCAATACCACCGCTTTGGCCTTTTCCCCTATCTCTTCAATCATCTCTTCCAAAGAAAAGCCTTTGCTATTTCCACCAGTAATCAAAACCACGCGCCGCAGAGCAAAAGAGCGAAGCGCAGCAATAGTGGCTTGCGGCGAGGTAGCTGTGCAATCATTAATAAAAGTGATACCGCCGATTTTCTTTATAACCTCCAACCGATTGGGTACTCCTTTAAATTTTTTAATTGCTAATTTGATGGCTGGCCAGCCAACACCAAAAAAACGGGCGGCGCAAATGGCGGCCAAGGTGTTAGCCAAATTATGCTCGCCGAGTAATTTAGTTTCCGCTGTCCGACAAATTTTTGTTTCCTTGCCACCCTCCACAAAAACAAACCAGTTGTTTTTAATATACGCGCCGTCACGCGGTTTTTGTTGCAAAGAAAAAAACAAAACGTGCCGCCCTTTTACAGCTTTTTTTAACCCTTCACCAATTTTTTTAGTTATCTCATTATCTAAATTCAACACAGCCACGTCCCCTGCTTTTTGATACTGAAAAATTTTTTCTTTATCAGCAATATATTCCGCGATAGAAGGATATTTATTTAAATGGTCTGGGTAAAGATTTGTCCAAACAGCCACATGCGGACTCATTTTTATAGTATCTAAATCTGATAATTGAAAATTGGACAATTCCAAAACTGCCGGACCATTTTTAATTTCGTCTAAAAACCTTAGAGGTGACTCACCAATATTACCTCCAAACCGCGCGCTCTTAAATTGACGACGCGCCATTTCATAAATCAAGGCCGTGGTGGTACTTTTGCCGCGCGTACCTGTGACGCCAATCACACGCCCCACCCCATATTCGCGAAAAAATAAAGTAATGTCATTATCAATAGGTGTCTTACGCACGCGCGCCACACTCAAAAAAGCTGAAGATGGTGGCACATCTGGATTTTTTACTACCCAATGTGTATTTTCAAAATCACTCGTCCGATGTTCACCCAAAACATATTTAATGTTTTTAAATTTTTTGAGCGGCCGCAAATTGTGCGTCAAATCTTTAGTGCTTTTTAAATCGGTAATAGTCAAATCCGCACCGCGGCTCGCCAAAAACTCGGCACAGGACACGCCACTGCCTTTGGCAAACCCACCCAGTCCCATCAATAATATTTTTTTGTCTTTGTAATCCACAAATTTATTCTAAGGCTTCTACATTGGTATTACTTTTGGCACTCCAATCAATTTCTTCAAAACGATGTAATAATCCAGCCAAATATTTTTTTAGCCCATCATACCTCTCTTGATTTTTACCTTCAAATTTAATAGTCAGATATGGTCCATTCTGCGAATATCTGATAATGAACATACCATCAGCCAAATCCAAACGCACACCGTCCCCCGCTCTTTCATCATCAATCACCTCGGCCTCGGGAAAATCTTGTTTTAAAATTGGCGCAATCTTGGCCATCAAAGCGACTTTTTTATCATCGGGACAAACTATTTTTATTTCCGGGCTGGAAATAAACAAAGGCAATTCATCTAAAGCCTCACTTAATTTCTTGCCAGAACGTGATAGATAGTCCAACAGGCGCAAAGTGGAATAACAGCCGTCGTCATGGTTGTAAAAGTCGGCAGAAAAAAAGAAATGGCCGGAAAGTTCACCAATGAAAGCCGCTCCAACTTCCTGATTTTTCTTTTTCAAAAAGGAATGGCCGGTGCGCCACATAAAAGGACGCCCGCCTTTGGCCATAATTGTTTCTTCCACCATTTTAGAACACAAAGTATTGTACATAATGGTAGCCCCGGCATGATGATCCAAGACATCAGCGGCAAATAGTGCCACCAAAACGTCATTCCAAATAATTCTGCCTTTTTCATCGGTAATACCAATACGATCACCATCAGCATCATAACTAAAGCCAATATCTGCTCCGCTTTCCAGCACTTCCTGCGCCAAACGGCTAGCTACTATTTTTTCTGTGGGATCTGGCGTACCTAAGGGAAAGGCTGGATCAATATTACAATTTTTTTCTATCACCTCGCAACCAGCCTCACGCAATAAATCGGGCACGAGCGCAGCTGGAGTGGCATTGCTAGGGTCAACCACTACTTTAAATTTTTTGATCTTAAATTTTTGGAGCAAGGCGGAAAAATAATCAGCGCGAATGTCTCTTTTTTCCTCTGTTCCTTGTCTTTCGGAAACAAAATAATCTTCATTTTCTACAATCTTTCTTAATTCTTGAATCCCCTCGCTAACCAAGGTTTCAGAAAAATCAATGGCAAATTTAAAACCGTTGTATTCCGCCGGATTATGCGAAGCGGTCACAAAAATTCCACCCTGGCAATTTAAAAAATATTGCGACCAATAAAAAGTACCCACCATGGTCATACCAATATTGATAACATCCACGCCCGTGGCGTTTAATCCGCGAGCAATGGCCTGGCTGTATTCCGGACTGGTTTTACGGCAATCATAGCCCACCACCGCCTTAACTATACCCTTTCTTCTTAAGACTGTACCATGAGCCTTGCCTAAATGTTCCACAATTTCTAAATTTAAATCTTTATCCACCAAACCTCTTAAATCATAACCGCGAAACATATAGGGATTAACTTGCATATGGTTTAAAATTACTTATGTTTAATTTTACTTTCTAACATTTAATTTAACAAAATTAGACTAAAAAAGCAAGAAGATTTTTTACTTTTTCCTTAAAATTTAGTATAATAACTTAACATTTAATATGTCTAAACCACTCTTAAATAAATTCACGGGTCACTTAAAACAAAGCCTAAAAACCGCTTTTAAATTGGCAACGGATTTAAAGCAAACAGAAGTTACTCCTTTATGCCTTTTATATGGCTTGGTTTTAGAAAAAGGTTCTATTGCCGGAGAAATTTTAAGAAAAGAAAAAATTGATAAAAATAAAATAATTTCTTTTCTTTTAGACTATCCGGAACCGGTGGTGCAATCCTTGCCCACAATGAGCTCGGCCGGAGAAAAAATTTTAGAAAAAGCCGCCCTCTGTTCTTTTAAAAACCGTCATCGTTATATTGGCACAGAGCATTTATTGTGGGCTCTACTAGAAAATCCCGGAGAAAAAATTTTGGAATTTTTAGAAAATTTTCAAATCAATATAATAAACATTGACGAAGAGCTAACTAACATCATAGCCAGTACTAATCGTTTTCCGGAAATATCTTCTTTGTTAAATAACATGCAACCCGCAGAAATGCCTTTTGGTTCATCTTTGTCTCCCCTGGCTCAAACCCCTGGCAAAAATAAAAAAAATTCTGTTTTAGGCCACTTTACTGCCGATCTAACTTCGGCACAAGCAGCTAAAAACATGGATCCTATCATCGGGCGAGAAAAAGAAATTACTCGTTTGATTCAAATTCTTTGTCGTCGTCAAAAAAACAATCCCGTACTTTTAGGCGATCCCGGCGTAGGCAAAACAGCCATTGTAGAAGGATTGGCCGCGCGTATTGTCTTAGGTGACGTACCTGATGAATTGCAAAATAAAAAAGTTTTAAGATTGGATTTAGGCTTGCTTATTGCCGGAACAATTTATCGCGGAGAATTTGAAAATCGCCTCAAACAATTAATGGAGGAAATTAAAAACGATCCTAATCTCATAATTTTTATTGATGAAATGCACACCATTGTCGGCGCAGGGTCTGCTTCTGGAACGTTAGATGCCGCCAACATCTTAAAACCGGCGCTGGCGCGCGGAGAAATGCGCTGCATTGGCGCCACGACTTTTGAAGAATACAAAAAACACATTGAATCAGATCCGGCTTTAGAGCGTCGTTTTCAGCCAATTGTGGTAGCTGAGCCAAATTTGGAAGAAACACGGGAAATTTTAAAGGGCGTATCTAAAAACTATGAAACATTTCACGGAATAAAAATAACCGCCGAAGCCATTAATGAAGCCGTCAGCCTGGCCGACCGCTATTATCCGGAAAAATTTTTCCCGGATAAAGCTCTAGATTTAATAGACGAGGCCTCGGCCGCCAAAAAGCTTTCTTATGCCGGACAAAGCTACATAAAAAAAATAAAAATACTAAAAAAAGAATTGCAAGAGGTACAGCAACAAAAAGAACAGGCCATTTTAAATGAAGCTTTTGCCAAAGCCGGACAAAACAAAAAAGCTGAAGACAAAATTTTAAAACAAATAGAACAGTTGGAAAAACAAAATAAAGCCAAAACCATCCGGCCCAAAGGTGAACTTTTGGCCGTGGATATAAAAAAAATAATTTCTCAAACCTTAAACATACCCTTTGAAGAATTAGAGACGGAAGAAACCGATTTCTTTAAAAAACTGGAAGAAAAAATAAAACAAAAAATAATAGGACAAGATGAGGCTGTGCAAAAAATCTCTCAAACTCTACGCCGCCACCGTTTAGGGCTTGGCAATCCCAATCGCCCTATCGCCTCTTTTATTTTTGTGGGACCCTCGGGAGTCGGCAAAACCGAACTGGCCAAAGTCTTGGCGGCGGAATATTTCCCCGAACAATCGGGTCGTTCCAATTTTATTAGGCTGGATATGTCCGAATTTGGTGAAAGTTTCCATTCTTCCAAATTGGTTGGCGCGCCAGCCGGATACATAGGCTACAAGGATAGTAACAGTTTAGCCGATAAAATTAAAAACCACCCTTATTCGGTAGTTCTTTTAGATGAAATAGACAAGGCTCATTCGGATATCTTTAATCTTTTCCTGCAAATTTTAGATGAAGGACACTTAACCGATGCCGGGGGTAAAAAAATAAATTTCAAAAATACCATCGTCGTAATGACAGCCAATCTTAATGAGGAAATTTTTAAAAACCAAACCTTGGGCTTTGGTGATAATTCCATCAATCCTGCTTCAAAAACCATCAATATTAACGTTAAAGAAGAATTGAAGCGCCGTTTCCGCACGGATTTTCTCAATCGCCTTGACCAAATCATTATATTTAATTCTTTAAATGAAGAAAATTTAGAAAAAATAATCAAATTGCAAATTGATTCTTTAAATAAAAAGCTGTCGCAAAAAAATATAGAGATACAGGTGACAAACGCCGCCGTAAATTTCTTAACCAATCTTTCGCAAAAAAATGAACAAGGGGCACGTGGTGTAAACAAAATCATCTCTGAAAATTTAGAAGAAAAATTGGGAACCTGGTTAATGGAAAATAAAAATAAATCGACGAAAAAGATAATTTTTAATTTGGAGGATGGTGAAATTAAAATTATAATATGATAGAAAAAACAGTAAACAAAGTCTATCAGGTGGTGACGGTAATTTTAATTATTTCAGCTTGGGGGCTTTGTCTTTTCCCACCCATTTTTGGAGGCATGGTTGGTTTTGCCATTCTTTTATGTTTGACAATTAAAATGTTTATTGGAAAATTTATTTCTAAAGTTAAAGGTACTGCCGGCTCAATGCTACCAGGACAATCATCGGATGAAGAACCCAAACCAACCGGAGGAGCGGCCGGCTTAGCCTCTAAAGCCAATATCTGGGCTTTAATTATAGATTATTTAACTATGCCCATGAACGATTTGGAAAAAGGGGCACTAATGTTTGGTTGGATCATTTTTCCTTTTTTATTTTTCTTAGTACCGGTAATGATTTTAATGTTAATGAAGGATACTTGTTCCTATTTTGATGTAAATCTTTGCGCCATAATTTGGGGCTAAACCGGGGCATCAACCCAATAATGATGAACTACTAATAAATTATTTAAAAAAATATGGACAAAAAACGACTGCTTTATATAATCCTTTTTATTGTGGCAGTGGGATTGATCGGTTTTGCTTTTTATTATGTTTTTATCCGCAAACCAGCTCCGCCGCCAATTACTAACGCGCCCTTGGCAAATATTCCAATCAATGGTTTGCCATCAGCTATCACTGGTTTGCCTCCGGGTACCATTACCAACGTACCCTCAACAATTTCTCCTCTGCCCACCGCTTCTCCGGTAGCTCAAGGCGGTTTAACCCAAGCACCTTTAGTCACAGTCAGCCCTGCTCAAAATCCTTTCCTTTCTTCCGACGGCCAAAAAGTAAACTATTACAACACCGAGGATGGAAAATTCTACCGGGTGGAAACTGATGGAACTCCGCAAATCCTTTCCAATAAAATATTTTTTAATGTGCAAAAAGTCACCTGGTCTCCGCAAGGCAATAAGGGAATTTTAGAATATCCCGATGCGTCCAAAATATTTTATGATTTTACCACCGACAAGCAAGTGACACTGCCTAAGCACTGGGAAGGTTTTTCTTTTTCTAAAAATGGAAACGAAATCGCCGCCAAAAGCATTGGCTTAGACTACAACAACCGCTGGCTGTTAGTTGCCAATCCGGACGGCACCAACGCCCAAACGATTTTTCCCTTGGGCAACAACGCCGATAAAGTGCAAGTAAGCTGGTCTCCGGCAGGTGAAATAATTGGTTTTTCCAACACCGGCGTACCGCAAGATTTTGGTAAAAAACAAATAATCACCTTAACTCGTTCCGGCGACACTTTAAATCCTCTTTTGGTTGAGGGATTGGATTTTCATCCGCTCTGGTCTAAAGAAGGAGACAAACTGGTGTACAGCACCTTTAATCAAAGTTCTGATTTAAAACCTACTCTTTGGGTAACCAATGCCCAAGGAAATGAAACCGGAACCGGCCGCCACAAATTAAACGTGGATACCTGGGCGGAAAAATGCGCCTTTGCCGATAATAACACTCTGTACTGCGCCGTACCCACGGAATTACAATATGGCGCCGGTTTTGAACCCAGCGTGGCGGACAAAACACCCGATCAAATCTATAAAATAGATCTGACAAATAATTTAAAAACCTTAATCGCCACCCCCGATTCCAATTCTTCCGTAAGCAGTTTAATGATAACCGGCGATAAATCGGTCATCTTTTTTACCGATAAAAGCGGACAGCTTCATCAATTAAAATTAAAATAATTTTATGCAGAAAAATACCAAAATAGGTTGGACTCTGATTATTTTAATTGTTGCCACAGCTTCTCTTTTTTATCTTTCTGTTAGATTAAATACTCCGCCGCCGCTGGAGGAAATTTTAACCCGCAATCAAAAAAACACCAATGATGCAACTCCGGCAGCACTTTCCCCTTCTGTCACCATAGCGGACCCTCAACTTGGACCAAGCAATGCCAAGATTACAATTGTAGAATTTGCCGATTTTAATTGCAGCCATTGCGTAGCGGTTAACGACCAGATAAAAGCCATTGCCCAAAAATTTCCCCAAGATGTAAAAATTGTCTGGAAGGATTTCCCTTTTTTACCACCACTGGATATTACCTGGCAAGCGCATATGGCCAGCCGTTGCGCCGGCAAACAAAATAAATTTTGGGAATACCATGATTTAATTTTTGCCAATCAAAATAATTTAAATGCGGCGCAATTTATTTCTTTTGCCCAAAAACTTAATTTAGATATTACATCCTTTGAAACTTGCCTAAGCAACGAGGAAACCAGACCTTTGGTGCAAAAAGCCTACGACGAAGGCAAGGCGCTGGGCATTGAAGGTACGCCCTTCTTTTATGTTAATGGCAAGGTTTTTTCCGGAGAATTAAATGTTGCGGCTATTCAAGAACTTTTATAATTCCAAGGGCTGACCAAATAAAAAATTCATTTTTACCCTTGTAAGACCCGACGAAATTTCAAGATTTTTTAAAATATGACAAACAAAAAAATAATTAAAATATTTTGTGGCGCGGCGGTTTTTTTGTTTTTATTTTTTTTAACTAGCCCTGTTTTGGCCCTATGTGTTAAGGATGAAGAATGTCCCGGCACCTTTTGTTCTCCCGGAAAAAATGTAGGATCCCCCACCACCTGCGCCCCGGCCAAACTAAACGACGGAGAAAACTGCGATAGAGACATCCAGTGCCGAACGGGCGCTTGCCAAACGTTAGCGGGGGGTGAAAAAAAATGCGTTAATCCCCAAACAGGGCCCGGTTCCTTAAAATTTACACCAGTAGCCCCGCGTTTAGAAATAAACATTCCCACCCTGCAACCGTTTACTACCAAGGGAATAGAAATTGACGCGCAAGGAAACGTGGCTTTGCCTTTTATTGGCCAATATTTTTCCGCCATCTACCGCTGGGCGCTCTTGATAGCCGGAATTTTAACTTTGGCTCTGATTATTTTTGGCGGCTTTGTATATATGACTTCTGGCGGCAACAAACAAAGGCTTGACGAGGGGAAAAAAAGAATCACCCAGGCTATTTTGGGTTTAATTCTTCTTTTAAGTTCTTACTCCATTCTTTATATTATCAATCCGGATTTGGTAAATTTTACCAGTTTAAAATTAAAAGTAATACAGCCAATAAGTATAGAACCGGGAAATGAAACTTCGGAACCAGTCACCACAGGACAATCCAAAGGTTCAGAATGCTTTTTAAATGAATTTGGTACTTCTGCCACTGAAGTAAGCAAACAATTAACCCCTGTCCCTTTTTTAGGATCTACTTTTTATGTACATAAAAAAATGGCTTCGGCCTTGCAAGCTGCTGCTCAAGAAATACAGTCAAGTACCTATAAAATTACAGATCCATCCTCTGGATCTTTTAATTGGCGATATAATGTAAACAATCCTAAAATTTTAAGCTTGCATTCTTTTGCTATAGCTATTGATATTAATCCAAAGGATAACCCCAACTACGCCTCTACTGAAAGGCCTTGTCGGCATGATATTCCCGATGACATCATAAATGCTCTAAAAAAACATGGATTCGGCTGGGGAGGTGATTATAAATCAGTTTGTGATGCTATGCATTTTGAATGGCTTGGTCCCTGTGCGCAGTAACTATATTATGAAACCCCAAACTATTTATTCTTGTTCCAAATGCGATGCTCAGTACACTAAATGGACTGGACGATGTTTGGAGTGTGGTGGTTGGGGTACAATTAAAGAAAACTCCGAAGCGGCAGTAAAAATTTCCCGAGTAAAAAATAAAAAACCACCCGTGCCAGCCGGCAAAACTTTAAATTTAAATACTGTTATTGGTAAAGAAACTACACGTCTTAAAACGGAAGTAGAAGAATTTGATAGGGTTTTAGGAGGCGGCTTTGCTCCCGGTTCACTCACCCTTTTGGGCGGCGAACCGGGTATTGGTAAATCAACCTTAGTTTTACAAATTGCTTCACAAATAAAAAATAAATCTCTTTACGTTTCCGGTGAGGAATCGGCTGAACAAATAAAACTGCGGTTTGACAGATTAGAACTAAAACCCAAAAATTTGGAATTTTTGGAAGAAACAAATGTGGAAACCATTTGCGCTACCATTGAACAAGTCAGACCATCTCTGGCAATTATAGATTCCATTCAAACAATTTCCTCCATAGAAGTTGACGGTCCAGCCGGCAATCCTACTCAAATAAAAGCGGTTTGCGCCAAACTAATGGCCTCGGCCAAGGCTACACACACGCCAATAATCATTATTGGACATGTGACAAAAGAAGGCAATCTGTCCGGGCCCAAAACTTTGGAACATTTGGTGGATACGGTTTTGTATTTAGAAGGAGAGAGGCATCATCAATTTAGAATTTTACGCGCAGTTAAAAATCGTTTTGGCTCCACTAATGAAATTGGAGTATTTGAAATGAAACAAACCGGACTTATAGAAGTTAAAAATCCTTCCGTAGCCTTTTTATCCGGACGCAATTCTTCCATTGCCGGTTCTGCTGTCACCTGCCTGGTAGAAGGCAGCCGTCCACTTTTAATAGAAATTCAAGCACTAGTGACGCGCACACAATTTGGCTATCCGCAACGCCGCGCCTCGGGTTTTGATTTAAACCGTTTGCAAGTTTTAATTGCGGTTTTAGCCAAACGCACCGGCCTACCCTTAGAAACGCACGATATTTTCATTAATGTGGTTGGAGGATTAAAAGCCGATGAACCGGCGGCGGATTTAGCGGTAGTTTTGGCCATTGCTTCGGCTTTAAAAAATAAAACTTTGCCGCAAGATTTGGCGGCCTTTGGAGAAATTGGTTTGGGAGGAGAATTAAGAATGGTCGGACAAGTTGAAAAAAGATTGATGGAGATTAAAAAAATGGGTTTTAAATTTGTGGTAATGCCGCCAACCAAAGATTTACCAACCATGAGCGGACTAAAAATTGCACCCTTGCAAAACGTTAAGGAGATTATTGAGAAGATTATAAAATAATTTTATTCCAAATGCACTGTTTTTTCCCAATTCTTCATTTTTTCTTTTAATAAAGGATACTTTGCCAAATCCCCCGCCTCTGTTAAAAATTCTCGCGCCACCTCGCGGCTTTTTTTAACCATTTCCAAATTAGATAAATCCGCGATTTTTAATTCCGGAAAACCATGCTGGCTGGTGCCAAAAACCTCACCAGGGCCGCGCATTTCCAAATCTTTTTCCGCCAAGACAAATCCATCGCTGTTTTCCACAAAATACTGCAGACGTTGTTTGGTTTTTGGTCCATTAGCATTAGAAAACAACAAACAATATGATTGATACCCGCTTCTACCTACACGGCCTCTAAATTGATGCAACTGGGCCAAGCCAAATTTGTCCGCCCCCTCAATCATCATGACACTGGCGTTGGGCACATCCACGCCCACCTCCACTACAGAAGTAGAAACTAAAATATCAAAATCCCGAGCCAAAAATTTTTTCATCACTTCTTCCTTGTCCGCCGCCGGCATCCTGCCGTGCAAAAAAATAATCCGCAAGTCCGGAAAAATTTCCTCGCTTAATTTTTTATATTCGGCTAAAACGCTTTTTTTATCGCTTTTTTCTTTTTCTTCTATCAAAGGACAAATCACAAAAGCTTGTCGGCCCGCTTTAATTTGATTTCTTATAAAATCATAAGCTTTGGAACGATTGAGTTCTTCCACTAGTTTAGTAATTATTATTTTTCTGCCTAAAGGTTTATGCTTAATTAACGATAAATCCAAATCACCATACAAAGATAAAGCATAGGAGCGCGGAATAGGCGTAGCGGTCATAGATAAAAAATGCGGCATTTTACTACCCTTGCCTTTTTGCTGTAATTTATGTCTTTGTTCCACGCCAAAACGATGTTGTTCATCAACAATTGCCAGACCCAATTTTTTAAATTTTATTTTCTTTTCAACTAGGGCATGAGTGCCAATAACCAATTCTACTTGGCCAGACCCAATTTTTTCTAAAATTTCTTTTTTATTTTCTGTTTCAATAGATTTAGATTGATGAGAAGTTAACAGGGCAATCTTGATGGAAAAATCTTTAAATAAAAAACTTAAGGTTTCATAGTGCTGGGCGGCCAAAATTTCTGTTGGCGCCATCAAGGCCGCTTGAGTGCCGTTAATAACACAGTTTAAAACGGCCATAGCGGCCACCACGGTTTTCCCTGACCCCACATCACCGTCAAGTAATCTATTCATTGGACGTTTTTTTTCTAAGTCCAGCAAAATTTCCCAAGCGGCGGCACGCTGATCGGTTGTTAATTTAAAAGGTAAATGATCCACAAAGGCGCGTGTGGTTTCTTCTTGAAATTTAATTTTAGATGCATTGGTTTTAAATAAATCCCTGCGCCATATTTCATTAGAAAGTTGAATTAAAAATAATTCTTCAAATTGAAATCTATTTTTAGCCTGAACAAATTTTGTGTTCGTGGTTGGAAAATGTACCTCACTCAAGGATAAGGCCAGGGACAAAAAATTAAACTGCGTTGATAATTTTTCCGGTAGCCAATCCGGCAAAAAATTGGCCACCCCCAAAGCCGTTTTAATTAAAAACCTAATTTGTTTTTGGGATAAACCGCTGGTAGTGGGATAAACCGGCACCAAACGGCCTGTATTTAAAGTACTTCCGTCTTTTCTTTCTTTTTCATAAGTTGGATTAACCAATTGCCAACCATATTTACTTAATTCCACCTTGCCGGCTAAAAAAATCTTGTCCCCTACTTTTAAATTTTTTATCAAATATGGTTGGTTAAACCACACCACTTTTATCTGGCCGGTATTATCTGCCACAATGCCTTCGGTCATCATTTTACGCTGAACAAAACTGCGCCGATTAGAAAGAAGCTGTAAACGGCCGTGAACAGTTAAAGATATATCGGGCTCCAAATTTTTTATCTCCACAATCTTGCTAAAATCATCATAGCGAAAGGGAAAATAATACAACAAATCACGCGCTTTAAATAAATCCAAAGAATGCAATTTTTTTAAAATTGTTTTTTTAACTGTGGGAAATTGAGCTAAAGGAGTATCCAAACTAACCATATAGCTTATATTCTAGCAAAAAAAGATTAAAGATGAAATGTGTGGAAAAATTTAAAATTCCCCGATCTCTCGAGGAATTTTAGTAAACAAAATTATTTTTTTGCATCTTCCGGCTTAGAGTCTGGCAAAAGAAAAATTTCTGTCTTATCAGAATAATAAACTATTTTTGATCCCCCATCGTCCGTTTTAATCACCAAGCTAGTGGTATCTTTCTTGATTATTTCTCCCCTGACATTACTTGCCCCCTGTTTGTCTACTGTGCGTTGTCCTTTATTTGCCCGATTGCCGCCACCAACACTACCGCGAGGAATGTTTCCCGAAAGATCAGAATTGGCTCTTTGTCCGGCACTAAAGGCTGTGCCAGTGCTGCTAGAAGCAAAATATCTACCATTACCAAAAAATACTCCAGGATCACCTTCTCCCGCCATAATGCGGTTGGCGTTTAAAATTCCATCTTGACCGGCAGTACTCATAACCAGTACTTTCTGCCCCACAATTAAATTATCAACCGAACCTTTAGGTAAATCTATTTTAAAAGGTGCGGAGGTAGAAAAGTTACCTGATTTTTGTAATTTTCCAAAATTATCTAAATTTTTTTTACCTTTATTAGTGGCACAGCCGGCTAGGGTGAAAACGCCTCCAACTAATAAGATGAACAGAAAAATTTTACGCATAGAAAAATTAAAATCAATTATTGATAACGCAAGGCTTCTATAGGGTCTAATTTGGAAGCGCGTCTAGCCGGATAATAACCAAAAATAATTCCGATTAAAGCCGAAATACCGAAAGACAAACCTACGGAAGAATAAGAGACAGAGGTAATTAATCCGCCTAATTTACTTATTAGCATTGATGAAAGCCAGCCTATAAGAATACCAAAAACTCCGCCGATAAAAGTCAAGGCTACTGATTCAAATAAAAATTGCGCACTGATATCCTGATTTTTAGCTCCTAAAGATTTACGTAAACCAATTTCTCTAGTGCGCTCGGTGACGGTAGTTAACATCATATTCATAATTCCAATACCACCCACAACTAAAGAAATACCGGCAATGGCGCCTAGAAGCAATGTCATTGTTCCTGCCACCGAAGACATGGCAGAAAGCATATCGGCTTGATTCATAATGCTAAAATCCGCGTTATTAGGGTCGCTAATTCTGTGTCTTTCCAAAAGCAAACTTTGCACTTCCTGCTGAACAGTACTCATCAACTGTTCCGAAGAAACCTGAATGTTGATAGCACTGACAGACTGATTACCTAAAATATATTGTTGGGCGGTAGAAATTGGCATATAAATTAAATCATCAGAACTGCCCAGACCCGATCCGCCTTTGGTTTTAGTAATGCCGATCACCGCAAATTCTTGATTGCTGATGCGAATTTTTTGCCCCACGGAATTGATCCCCTCACCGAATAAATCGGCATTGGCAGTAGGTCCTAAGATAGCTGTTTTAGATAAAGATTTTATCTGTTTCTCGGTAAAATTTGAGCCCATCTCTATCTCAATTGTTTTAATTCCAAAATAATTACCGTCAATCCCATAAACGCTGGTATTGGTATTTTTACCCTTGCTAGTAACTTGTCTACGCGAATTAACTATAGGGGCAACTGCCGCCACATCATTACCAATAGATTTAATTGCGGCAGCATCCTCCATGGTTAAATTTTGAGAAGAACCCATACCTCCCCTAACCAAATTACCGGCTTGTCTTTGAGAACCGGGCATAACCACCAACAAATTAGTACCTAAAGATTCAATCTGACTGGTAATGTTTTTAGTAGCACCTTGCCCTATGGAAATCATCGCAATCACCGAGCCAATACCAATAACGATTCCTAAAATAGTCAGCGCGGAACGCGATTTATTAGCAGATAAAGAAAAAAAAGTTTCTTCAAACAAGTCGGGTATTTTCATAAATCTTAGCGTTTAATGTCGGAAACAATAGATCCATCTTTCATTTCAATTACTCGGCTGGCATGGGAAGCTACGGTTTTGTCATGAGTAATAAGAATAATAGTATGGCCATCTTCTTGGTTAATTTTTTTAAAAGTCTCCAAAACAACTTGTCCTGTTTTAGAATCCAAATTACCCGTAGGTTCATCGGCTAAAATTATATCCGGATCATTAACCAAAGCTCTGGCAATGGCCACTCTTTGCATTTGTCCGCCAGACAGTTGATTGGAAAGATGATTCCAACGGTCCGCATCTAAACCTACCGCGATTAAAGCTTTCTCCGCCTTAGTCAAACGATCCTCTTTGGAAATTTTGGTGTCATAGATAAAAGGCAAAATAACATTACGCAAAACCGTAGAACGCGGCAATAAATTAAAAGACTGAAAGACAAAACCTATTTTCTGCGAACGAATGTCAGCTAAATCTTCATCAGATAAAGTAGAGACATCATGGCCGTCCAAAAAATACTGGCCGCTAGTTGGCCTATCTAAAGCGCCCAAAATATGCATTAATGTAGATTTTCCCGATCCCGACGGACCTACAATAGCCACAAATTCACCTTTTTGAATTTCAAAACTAATATCCTTTAAAACAGGCAACTCATTACCGAAACTGTTATATATTTTAGTGATGTTAAGACACTTAATCATAATTAATTCAATATATTTTTGAGATGGTTTACCGCATCATTCTAAAAACATTTTGAGGCGAACCTCCCTGGTTACCACTGGAAGAAACACCGCTATTAGTTGTCCCGCTGGTAACGGTTATTTTTTGCGTAATTATTTCTTCGTCTTCGGCCAATCCTTTGGTAATTTCGGTCATAGTATCATTATTAGAACCAATTTCCACGTCTTTTTTTTGTGGCACGTCATTAACCAAAACTTCCACGTAATTAGACCCGTTTTGACTCTTGACGGCACCGCTAGGTACCATTAAAACATCGGATTTGGAATCTAAAATTATATTAGAGATGGTACTCATACCGGGCTTAACCCTCTCATCTTGCACATCAAAAACAATCTTTACATTATAACTGACCACTCCTTGGTTCACTGTACCCAAAGCATCAACTTCGGCCACTTCTCCGGTAATGGTAAGATCTCCAACAGCATCAAAGGTCGAGGTGACTTTCTGACCAACCTTGACTTTGGCAATATCCATTTCATTAAGGGCAATAAAAGAAGTTTGCTGTTTAGTAATAAAAATAATAACAGAAGCACCGGAAGAAACTTCGTCATTCTTTTTAACACTAACCTTGGCAATTACTCCGTCAAAAGGAGCCACTACTGTATAATCGGACAATTTTTCTTGAGCATCAAATAAAGTATTTTGTTTTTGCCTAAGGGATAATTCTTGGGAAGCTATATCTAGAGCGTCAGCCCCTGCCTTTAAGTTAGCTAAAGATTGTATTTTTTCCGCGATGGATCTGTCGGAAGTAACTAAAGATTTTTTGGAATTATCAATAGTGTTGGTAATAGACAACAAATTGGTCAAATGACCGTTGGATTTGGAAGTATATGAATCCAAAAAACTCTGATGGGTATTCATTAAAGCGGGAATGGCAATTTTAATGGAATACGTCTGCATCAAATCCTGAATCAAATCCAAATAATTATTAGAATTCTTTATGGCTTCGGCTATGGATTTAGTAGCTTCATAAGTTTCCAAAATTAAATTTTCAATGGTAGTGGAATCATAATTTCTGGAAACACTTTTATACAAATCAAAATTAGTGTCGTATTTTTCCCTGGCTTTAGCGTAAGAAATATTAACATCATCGCGGTATCTTATTACCTTGTCGTATATTTCCGCGTTGTGAGAATTAAGATAAATTCCTTGATTAGTATACCAATCAATATTGGAATAGTTATCACTAAAATCATAACCATACAAAAGATCCTTTAAACCGGACATGACTGAAGGCAAATCCAAAAAGGCATTGGAAACGGCGTTAAAACCGTCTTCATAACTCTTTTTTAAATTATACTCGGCTTGTTGTTTAGATTCTTGGGCCGCAGTTAAAGAATTCTCTGCTTGTAAAATAGTTAAGGCATCGGCCGGTTGTTTAATTTTTTCTAAAGATAGTTTAGCGGATTCCAAACTAGCCTCGGCGTCACGCACGCTCTTGTAAGCATCGCGTGAATCAAGGCGCGCTAAAATAGTACCGGCCTTTACTTCTTGACCGGTCAAAACATTTAAATAAACAATGTTTCCCGAAACCTTGGTTTTTAAATCTATTTGATTAGATGCAGAAATTTGTCCGGTACCGCTGATAGAAGTTATAAGAGGCCCCTTTTCCACCTTAGAGGTAATATATTTAACAAATGCTTGAGCGGCAAAAAATTTGCCATAAACAAAATAGCCCACACCCACTACTACAATAAAAACAACAATGGAAATCCATTTGTGTCTTTTAACTATTTTGAATAATTTTAAAATTTTTTTCATAATTTCTTCGGCTCTTGCTTTTAATAAGTTAGTATTAAGGCTAGGATCTTCCAATCCTAGCCTTAATATAATACAAAAAATAAGCTGAATTTATTACAAAAACTATTTATTGCAATTTTGCCAACAAAAATTCGGTGGTGTGCCTAAATTAAGACAATTGCCCAAACAATGAGGGTCGGCGGGAATCTTCATTTCAAAAGAGCCAAAACGTCGATGAATATTACGATCTATCAAAGGTATTTCTCCCTGATTTAAAACGCGCCAATCGCGAGCAAAAAATACTTCTTCTTTTTTTTCACCAATAAAAACAGCTAAAACACCTGGATATAATTTTTCATTGGAAACTTTATTCAAAACATCTTTAAAATCAACTTTTTGTAAATTACGCGGAGTCTGCACCACCACATATCCATCATTCATCTCTACCACTAAACCGGCCAAACTATTATGTCTTTCTTCTAATCCGCCGCGTAAAAACCAACGTGAAAAAGGCACTCCGGGACGAGGTCCGAAAACATTCTTTTCAATTTTTTCGTTAAGGCCGGTAAAGGTTAAAATTGCGCCAACCATAAGGATGGAACCAATTAAAGCCAAAGCTAAAAAACCAAAAGGTTTCTTATAAGAAAATTCGCTCCTCTTCAAAAAGAAACCCCCACCCAAAATTAAAACAATAAAAACAATGATCAAGGGATAAGGGAAAGTTTCCCAGAAAGCCAAGAGTCCGCGACTGCCAAAACTTAAATAATTTAAATTATCAGAAGATTTAAGATAAAAAAGAATCAAATTAAAAAACAAGACGGCTAAAACAACAGTTAAAATCAAAACGCTATCTAAACCTAATTTTTCAGCTAAAAAAATATAACGCGAGCGCAATTTAATTTTACCACTGGTAATTTTTGACATCACTTCTTTTTCTAAATTATTAGGCTCTTTATTTTCCATAAAATTTTTCTTCTAAGTTTTTTTTAAGCTGACTCTTGGCGCGCATAATCAGTACGCCCACACTGCTTTTAGGCGTCTCTAAAACATCACTAATTTCTTCATAAGACATTTGTTCAAAAAAATATAAAATCAACGGCGTGCGATATTTTTCCTTTAAGAGGGACAGGGCTTTGTTTATTTTTTCTTTGGTTAAGACCTTATCAGTTCCCTCTTTAATATCTATTTTTTTATCAACAATATCTTGTTCCTCCGGATCTAAACTTAAAACTTCCCTTGAGTGCTTTTTAAGATAATTGAGGGCTTCATTGTGAGCGATGCGATAAATCCAAGGCGAAAATTTTCTTTCAGCATTAAAACCAAAAAGGTTGCGATAGGCTTTAATAAAAACATCTTGTAAGACGTCTTGCAATTGATCGGGATCAATTATAAACTTACGCAGATAATGCGCCAATTTTGTTTGATAACGGCGAACTATCTCCGAATATAATTCTTTATTTTTTTCTCGCACGGCCACCACTACCTCTTCATCGGTTAATTGGCTAAAAGGCATAAAGACTAACTTTTGAACACATTTATTATACAATAAAAAGGCTTATTTTATTTCAAAATTTCACTGACTGTATTTTAACCCAAAGATTGATTTAAAGCAAAAAACAACTCTTTTAAGAATTGTTCTTTGATTTCAAATATTCTAATATTACTTTTTTTCATTTGCACCCGCGAGGAATCGAACCTCGATTACAAGATCCGCAATCTTGTGTCCTATCCGTTGAACGACGGGTGCCTAATCTTTTTAATCTTTTTCAATAATAAATTCACTCTAACAAAAATTATCTATAACTTCAATACCTTCCATAATAAATCACTCAACGGTTCTTCAATTTGTCTTTTATCTTCTTTTAAAAATTGTCCTAAAGTGGCCCGCACCTCTTCCGCGTCTTCCTCAGCCAAATGAATGGACAGCGGCGGCTGAACCCCGCCATTAAATTTTAAATACAAATTTTTAGTTAAAGGCGGTTCATTAATTATCCAAAACGCGCTCAAACCACTGTAAACTATAAGGCGTTTATTTAAAATTACTCCCTTATCGGAAACACCAATGTTTAAATACAAAGGTTCCCGTGTGCTATGCATAAAGATAATCGCGGCAAACAACAAAATTAAAAAAGCAAAAAGAAAATTCTGGGCAAAGATGCTATAGCCTAACAGCGCAACAAAAATAATAGAGGCCACTATATACCAAGTGCGGCCGCGCTCGGGCTGATGATATTCGGGAATTTGCCAAGTATGTAAAACATTGCCCCAATTGTCAAAAACTGACATTTGATTTTCCTCCATAGATTTATATTTATGGTGGACGGCACAGGGATCGAACCTGTGACCTTACGAATGTGAATCGTACGCTCTAACCAGCTGAGCTAGCCGTCCTCTAGCTTAAAGGCTGTCCGCTCTTAAAGCTTTACTTTCTTTAGTTTTAAGTATACCATATTTTAAAGTTTTGTCCATACATTTGTCCATACATATTGCCACCCTGCTTTTTTTTGTTTATAATAAAACTATGTCCGAAATTGATTTAAACTTAATGCAATCCCAGGAAAAACCAAAAAGAAAGATATGGCGCTATATCTTTCTCTTTTTAACTTTAGCAATTTTTTTCTTGATTATAGGAGGAATTAAAGGCTGGTTTAAAGAATCACCGCGCGAAGTAGGCTTGGTCCAGCCTAAACCAAACCTTTTAACCCAAATTAAAAATTTAATCTTAAGCCGTGAAAGGGGCCTTAAAGGAGAGGAAACTGACCGCATTAACATTTTAATTTTGGGAATTGGCGGAGAAGAGCATGATGGACCCTATCTTTCTGACACCATTATTTTAGCCAGCCTCAAACCTTCCACTAACCAGGTGGCCCTTTTTTCCATACCGCGGGATTTACTGGTAGAAATCCCAGGATACGGATTTGGTAAAATCAACGCCGCCGATGCCTTTGGCGAAGCCAGAGAAAAAGGCTATGGACCGATTTTGGCCAGCGAGGTAATAGGTAAAACCTTAAATCAACCGATTGATTATTATTTAAGAATTGATTTTTCCGCTTTTAAAGAAATGGTGGATGCGGTGGGCGGGGTTAAAATAAACGTAGAAAAAAGTTTCACCGATGCTTTTTATCCCACTTACGATTACAAATATCAAACGATATCTTTTGAAAAAGGCTGGCAAAATATGGATGGAGAAACAGCCTTAAAGTTTACCCGCAGCCGCCACGGCACCAACGGAGAAAATTCTGATTTTGCCCGCAGCCGCCGCCAACAAAAAATAATCCTGGCCCTAAAAGACAAAATTTTTTCTTCTGCTTCTTTATGGCATCCGGGACGCGTGCAAAATTTAATGGACAGTCTGAACGCTCACGTCAACACCAATGTAGAGTTATGGGAAATCAGCCGCTTTTTTGAACTAAGCAAAAAATTAGATTATCAAAATATTATCAATTTGGTTTTAGGTGTTGGTCCCAACCAACCCTTGATGGCCTCTTACTATAACAGCGCCGAAGTGCTACGCCCGCGCGAAGGAAATTTTTCTAAGTTACAAAAATTAGCAGAGGACATCTTTCAGCCCGACACAGCTAAACTGGCCTCCCCAGCCTTCACTGGTAAAATTGAAGATAAAAAATTTCCTATCATAGAAATACAAAATGGCACTTGGGTTTTAGGATTGGGATCCCGCGTAAGACAAACCATAGAAGAACAAGGAGTGCTGGTTAATATCTTAGGTAACGCCACCCTGCGCGATCAAGAAAAAACCGTCATTTACGATTTGAGTTCGGGCAAATTTAAAAAAGAAATGGATATAATTAAAAAACAATTAAAAGAGGCGGAAATAAAAACTACTTCACAGGCTCCCTTCTCCTCTTCTTCCACCCCGGATATTTTAATTATTGTAGGAGCTAATCAAAATATTTAAATTACTCCTTTAAAAAGCACCCCCCACACTACACGATTTGACAAGCGCTAATTTAATTAAACAATTCTTATGCCAATTATAATTCCGGAAAAAAATTTGCCTACCGTGGCTATTGTCGGACGCACCAATGTGGGGAAGTCAACCCTTTTCAATCGCCTAATGGAAGAAAGAAAGGCTTTGGTTTCGCCCGTAGCCGGAACCACCAGAACCAGCAATGTGGGAATTTTTAATTGGCGAGGATTATCTTATCGTTTAATTGACACAGGCGGAGTTGATTTTACCAAGGGTGATCTTTTAGAAAAAGAAATTAAAAAACAAGTTACCAAAGCTTTTGCCGAAGCCTCGGTAATTGTTTTTGTAGTAGACCTAAAACAAAATCTTTTGCCGCAAGAAAAAGAATGGGCTAAGGCTTTACGGGCTTTAAAAAAAACCATCATTTTAATTGGCAACAAAGCTGACAATGCCAAAATTAGAGCCAACGTCCATAACCCCGAATGGCTAAGTTTGGGCCTGGGAGAACCCTTAGCTATTTCTTCGGTTAACGGTTCGGGAATTGGCGATATGCTGGATATACTTATTAAAAAAGTTAAACCGGCAAAAGAAAGCAAAAATAAAATTCCGGAGAAAAAACCTTTAAAAATTGCCTTAATCGGTCGCCCTAATGTAGGTAAATCCACTTTGTTTAATTCTTTAATTGGTGAAGAAAGAGTAATAACGAGTCCTGTGGCCCACACCACCAGAGAATCCCATGACACTTTAATAATAAAAGATGATGAACCCTATATTTTTGTTGATACGGCCGGCATAAGAAGACAAAACAGGGTTCAGAGGGGTTTAGAATTTGGCGGCGTGGGACAAGCTGTGGAAAGCATAGAAAAATCTGATATAGTTTTATTAGTTTTAGATGCCAGTGAGCCTTTTACTACACAAGACAAGCACTTAATTCAAATTATTTCCGAACACCGCCGAGGATTGATTATTATAATCAACAAATGGGATTTGATTCCTGATAAGCAAACCGATACACAAGATGTTATCACTAAACAGTTATTTAATTTGTTTCCGCCCTTGTCTTTTGCCCCCATCTTTTTTACCAGCGCTTTAACCCATAAAAACATTCAACATCTTTTTCCTCTGTTAAACCAAGTGGCCACCAATTTAAATAAACAAATAGAAGAAAAAGATTTACGGCATTTTATGGAAAAATTGGTGCGTTTTAAATTGCCTACCCGCGGCAAAGGAGTAAGACATCCTAAAATTTTTGCCCTGCGCCAAATGGGAATCAATCCCCCAACCTTTGAAGTAACCATTAAACAAAAAACCTCTTTGCATGAATCCTATCTTAAATTTATTCAAAATAATTTGCGCCAGATATTTGATTTTACCGGCGTGCCGGTAGTGGTCTATGTGCGCAAAGTAAGAGTATGATCCTAATTGTTGGCCTGGGAAATCCGGGCAAAAAATATCAAAATACCAGGCATAACGCCGGTTTTTTGGCCTTGGAAAAATTTTATGCCTCTGGGGAAGGAGTTTTTTCCCAATGGAAGGAAAATAAAAAATTTCAATCTTTAATGGCTGAATCCGCAGACAAAAAAATAAAATTGGTTTTGCCGCAAACTTTCATGAACGAATCTGGCGTAGCCGTGGCGGCTCTGGCCAAATTTTATAAGATTCCTTCAACCAGTATTTATGTGGTGCACGACGATTTGGACCTGCCTTTGGGAAAAATAAAAGTGCAAATTGATCGCTCGGCCGCCGGACATAACGGCGTAAAATCCATCATAGAAAAAATTGGCGGACAAAATTTTGCGCGTTTTAGAATTGGCATCAAACCCTTAAAAGAAACATTTGCGGAAGGATCCGATTTGGTTTTGGCTAAATTTTCTTTAGCTGAGAAAAAGGATTTAGAAACCGGATTGCAAAAAACAATTGAAGCCTTAAAAGAGGCTTTGCAAAACGGACTGGCCGCGGCCATGAACAAATTTAATTAAAATATGAGCAAGGAGGAATTGGCGCGATTAGTAGCACTCTCTACAATCTCTAAAATGAATTCTAAAAGTCTGCTTAAAATTAAGCGGGCTTTTATTGATTTACAAGATGTCTGGCGCGCCAATTCCGAGGATTTTTTAAAAATAGGATTGGGAGTTGAAACAATACGCGCAATTATAGAAGAAAGGGCAAAACTTGACCCGGAAAAAGAGTGGCAAAAACTGGAAAAAGAAAAATTAAAAGTCATTTCTTTAGATGAAGAACTCTACCCTACTCTTTTAAAACAAATTTATGACCCGCCGCCACTCTTGTTTTATCAAGGAACTTTAAACAAAGATAAATATCCTTTGGCTTGTGTCGGTTCGCGTCGCTTAAGTTTTTATGGCAAACAAGTAATAGAGGAAATTATTCCTCCGCTTTCACAAAACGGCGCCACCATTATCAGTGGCCTGGCTTTGGGGGCAGATGCCGCGGCTCATGCCACCACTTTGCAGGCGGGCGGACGCACTATCGCCGTACTGGGATCAGGAGCAAATAATAACAGCATCTATCCTAAAGAAAACTACCGCCTAGCCCAACAAATTATAAATAACGGTGGAGCGGTAATTTCTGAATTTCCCATCGGCACCTTGCCCTTAAGATTTAATTTTCCTATTAGAAACCGCGTTATTTCCGGCTTATCACTAGGCACCATTATTATAGAAGCCGCAGAAGACTCCGGCTCTTTAATTACCGCTAAATTGGCTTTAGATCAAAACCGCGAAGTTTTTAGCGTTCCTGGGAATATCTTCTCCCCTCTTTCCGAGGGGCCCAACAACCTCTTAAAACTAGGAGCGCAGGTTATTACCTCGGCCGAAGATATCTTAGACTTTTTAAAAATTGAAAAAAATAAAGATCTTTTTAGTGAGATAAAACCTCTGGCGGAAAACCCCACTGAAGAAGCAATTTTGAAAGTGCTTTCTAAAGAGCCCAAAAATCTGGAAAAAATTGCCCAAGAAACCAAATTTCCCACCAATGTTTTAGTTTCCGCTATCGCCTTAATGGAGCTTAAAAATAAAATTAAAAACAGCGGCGGAATGAATTACATTATCAATTAAAAAATTTGTAAAAAAAGTCCGCGGATTGACAAAAGAGCCTAATAGTAGTATAGTGTAAAACAATTGTTTGAAAAAATGAATTTATGTCTCAACTTTTAATTGTCGAGTCTCCTACCAAAGCCAAAACCATTTCCAAATTTTTGGGAACAAAGTTTGTGGTCAAATCTTCTTTTGGCCATATTAGGGATTTACCCAAATCGGAATTGGGTGTGGATGTGGAAAACAAATTTGAACCCCATTATGTCATTCCCAAGGACAAGCAAAAAATTGTCACGGATTTAAAAAAGAGTGCCAAAGGAGCCGATGAAGTATTACTGGCAACCGATGAAGACCGCGAAGGAGAAGCTATTTCCTGGCATTTGGCCAACATCTTAGACATACCTGCGGAAAAAGTTAAACGCCTGGTTTTTCATGAAATCACTAAAACTGCCATTGATGAGGCCTTAAAAAATCCTCGGCCTTTGGATTTAAATTTGGTTAACGCCCAACAAGCGCGCCGCATTTTAGACCGCCTGGTTGGTTATAAACTCTCACCCTTTCTGTGGAAAAAAGTGGCCAGGGGCTTATCTGCCGGACGTGTGCAGTCCGTGGCCGTACGTTTAATTGTAGAACGCGAAAGAGAAATTCAAGCTTTTAAGCCAGAAGAATACTGGATAGTAGAAGCGGTGTTTGAAAAAAATAAAGAAAATTTTGACGCCAAATTGCACAAAATTGATGGTAAAAATTTAGAAAAATTAGAAATTAAAAACAAGGAAGAAGCCGATAAAATTTTAAAAGAACTGGAGGATGCTAAATATCAAGTTGCTTCTATTACCAAAAAAATCTTAAAGAAAAGAGCGGCTGCGCCTTTTACTACTTCTACATTGCAACAGGAGGCTAATCGCCGCTTGGGTTTTTCTGCCAAACAAACCATGATGCTGGCCCAACAACTATACGAAGGTATAGATTTAAAAGGCCAGGGTCATGTAGGCTTAATTACTTACATGAGAACTGACTCGGTAATTTTATCCGGCAAATTTTTAAGTGATGTCAGGGAAGTGATTAAAAACAAATTTGGAGAAAAATATCTACCTGAAAAACCCAATTTTTATAGCACCAAATCTAAACTGGCTCAAGAAGCACATGAAGCCATCCGACCTACCGAGGCAGTGCGCGATCCAGCTTCTTTAAAAGATGTCTTGGAACCAAGACTCTGGAAACTTTACGATTTAATTTGGAAAAGAGCGGTGGCTTCTCAAATGCCTGAGGCAATTTTTAACGGCACCACTGTTGATATAGAAAATCAAAATCAAAAATATACTTTTAGAGCCACCGGCAATATTATCACTTTCCCCGGCTATATGGCGCTTTACCCCGACGCGCAGAAAGAAACCCTCTTACCGGAACTTGCCGAAAAAGATGTTTTGCCTTTAGTGGAATTAAACAACGAACAACATTTTACCGAGCCGCCAGCCCGCTATAACGATGCCGGCTTGGTTAAAATAATGGAAGAATACGGCATTGGCCGCCCTTCTACTTACGCGCCTACTATCTCCACCATCATTGCCCGCAAATACGTAGAGCGCGATGAAAAGAAACGTTTTAAACCTACGGACATAGGCTTTTTAGTAAACGATATTTTAGTGGCGCATTTTCCTCAAATTACCGACTATGAATTTACCGCCAAAATGGAAGATAATTTTGATACAGTGGCCCAAGGCCAAGATAATTGGCGCGATATTATTGCCAATTTCTATGAACCATTTGCCAAAAACTTGGAAGAAAAAACCCAAGAACTTTCTAAAAAGGAATTAACCGAAGAAGCCACTGAAGAAATTTGCGAAAAATGCGGCTCGCCGATGATTATTAAAATTGGCCGCTTTGGCAAATTCATGGCTTGTTCTAACTACCCAACTTGCAAAAATACCAAACCTTTGGGCGAAGAAAAAGATTTGCCGCCCATAGACGAAAAATGTCCGGAATGCGGCTCACCCTTAATGCGCCGCCGCGGCCGCTTTGGTTTGTTTATTAGTTGCAGTGATTATCCTAAATGCAAATACATTAAAAAAGAAGTAAAAAGCACGGGAGTCAAATGCCCCAAATGCGAGAAGGGAGATATTATAGAACGCCGCACTCGAGCCAAAAGAATTTTCTTTTCCTGCAGCCGCTATCCGGATTGTGATTTTGCCCTGTGGAACAAACCAACCGGAGAAAAATGCGAGGTTTGCGAATCTTTAATGGTGGAAGGAGCCAAAGAAAAAATTGTTTGCAGTAATAAAGAATGTCCAAGCAATGCTAATGTTAAAGCCAAGAGTAAAAAGAAAAAATAATTTTATTCTAGAGATGATTAGTTGAAAAATTTTCAATTTTAAACCGCCTCTTGTTGGGGCGGTTTTTTAATAAAAAAATTTATTTATAAAAATTTTCAAAAATAAAAAACCGGCAACCGCAGAATTGTCGTTAGACATTTCTTTGGCCGCCGGCAACTTCCAGGCAGTAAGGCCTGTTCTACGCCTCCTCCTGGCTGTATTCCGAGAACACCCCGGTCAAGGCCTTGACGTCAGGCCGATGAGTTTCCTTAGCGTAGAGAATTACACGTTGTCCCACCGTTGGATATTCATCAAAGCTGCCCGCAAAAATTCCCTGTGGGACAGCAAAGACGGAACAGTCAGCATCAATTCCGTTGATCCGAATGGTCAATCCGTAGCCACAGAAGTCGTGGTGGCTCCTATCATACACGGTGCCCTGGTACTTCTTCTCCCCCGTTTTCAAACCGCGCCTGATAGGAGGGTAGTTTTTGTTAAGCCAGGGCTTGAGCAGGTATTTATGGGTAAAGATTCCCGAGAACAGGAAAGAAATAAAATAAAACAATATCCATACGTTGGGAGTAGTTATTTTTTCCAAACCCATGATATTCTGATAAGCGTCTGGGACAATGAAGGACACTGTGCCGTAAAGGACCCAAAACGCAACGCCAAGCGTCAGCTTGCGGAAAAACTTCTCCTGTTTGCTGATCTTGGTCCTCTCAACCAAACGCGCCGAGAATTCATATCCCGGAATGAGAATGGCCCCAAACAGGAACGAAAGAAGAATGAGCGGGATGTATTCCATGAAAAACTCCTTTTGCGCCTTTTTTAGCGCGGTTTTAGTTGTCAAAAACCATCATTTAGGCCTTTTTAGGGCGATAAACGAACAGTTTATAATAGCACTTTTTTGCCTTTTTGTCAATAGGCTGGTATAAATATAAGTAGAGGCTTAAAATTAAGCCTGATTATGGGTATAGAAAACCTCTTAAATACAGTCCAAAAAAACAACCCTGAAGCGGATTTAGATTTAATCCGCCTGGCTTATGATTATGCCGCCAAGGCCCACGAAGGGCAAAACCGCGCTTCAGGCGAGCCCTATATCACCCACCCTCTGGCTGTAGCCGAATACCTGGCCGAAATGAGCTTGGATACATCCATTATCATTGCCGGCCTTCTGCATGATGTCCCGGAAGACACATCCATCACCATAGAAGACGTGGAAAAAAACTTTGGCAAAGAAGTCTCCTCTATGGTTTCCGGCATTACAAAACTTGGTAAATTAAAATACCGCGGCGTGGAACGTTACATAGAAAATTTGCGCAAAATGTTTATTGCCATTGCTCAAGACGTGCGTATCATGATTATTAAATTTGCCGATCGCCTGCATAATCTAAAAACTTTAGATGCTTTGCCAGAAAACAAAAGACAACGCATTGCTTTGGAAAGTTTGGAAATTTTTGCCCCCATTGCCGGACGCCTCGGCATGGGCGAAATTAAGGGTCAGCTGGAAGATTTATCTTTTAAATATGTTGACCCGGAAAATTTTAATTGGATTACTAAAATACAAAAAGAAAGCTTTGAACAATCCAAACAACATTTGGAAGAGACTCAAAAAAATACAGAAAAAGAATTACGCGGAGCCGGTGTGCCTTTGGTGTCTTTTCACGGACGCGTTAAACATATTTACAGTTTATATAAAAAACTCTTACGCTACAACAAAGAAATTGAAAAGGTCTACGACATTGTGGCCTTGCGCATTATCGTACCCACCATTGCCGATTGTTATGCTACTTTAGGAATTGTGCATAAACTTTGGCGTCCGGTGCCGGGTCGCATAAAAGACTATATCGCCCAACCCAAACCCAACGGCTATCAATCTTTGCATACCGCCACCATTTGTTTAGAAGGGCAAATTGTGGAATTTCAAATCCGCACGGAAAAAATGCACGAGGAAGCCGAATATGGTATTGCCGCCCACTGGCAGTACAAAGAAGGCAAAAAAGAAAAACGCCTTAAACAATTAGCTTGGATTAACGAACTGGCACAAATTCAAAAAACGGTTTTTAAAAATATCAAAGACATTGAAAATTTAAAAATAGATTTCTTCCAAAACCGCATTTTTGTTTGGACGCCCAAAGGCGATATTATAGATCTGCCCGAAGAAGCCACACCTGTTGATTTTGCTTACGCCATTCACACCGATGTAGGTAATAAATGTACCGGTTGTCGCATTAACAATCAATTAAATAGTTTGGATACACCCCTGCGCAATGGCGACATTGTAGATATTATTATAGATAAAAAACGCAAAGGACCTAATCCGGCTTGGTTAAAATTCGTCAAAACCAACGGCGCCAGATCCCGCATCAAAACATTTGCCCGCTCATCTTTAACCGATTGGTTTAAAGACAAACTTTCTATCATGAAGAAAGACAAAAAAGAAGAAGAGGAACATACGTCTTCCCCTTCTTCTTAGTTTTTATTTTTTAGTCAATTATTTCTTTAACCAAGCGTCGCAATTCTTCATCAGAATAATATTCTATAGTAATTTTTCCTTTTGCACCGTTTTTGGTAATTTCTACTTTGGTGCCTAATTTTTCCCTCAATCTTTTTTCAAAATCCAAAACTAAAGGATCACGACGGGTCAAACCCGTCTTTTTTAAACGTTCAGCCGCCACTTGCGTTTCTACTTGATGCACCGTAGCGCCATTGCCTTTTAATTTATGATAAAATTTAATTTGTTCCTTAGCCGAAGACAAACCCAAAATGGCGCGCGCCGAGGAACTGGAAATTTCCCCTTCAATTAAACCATTTTTAATTTCTTCCGGCAAAGACAAAAGCCTTAAATGATTTCCAATGTAGGGGCGGCTTTTGCCAACTTTTTTGGCCACTTCTTCTTGAGTTAAAGCAAATTCGTTAATCAATCGTTGATAAGCAAAGGCTTCTTCCAAGGGGTTAAGATTTTTGCGCTGAATATTTTCTATCAAAGCCAACTCCAATTTAGCCGATCCCTTTATTTTTTTTATCAAAGCCGGAACAGTGGAAAGGCCCAAAATTTGAGCGGCTCTAAAACGGCGTTCCCCTGCCACCAACTCATAACTGCCATCTTCATTTTCTGTCACTAGTAGCGGTTGCAAAATTCCGTGCTCTTTAATGGAATTTACCAAGTCTTCCAAATCTTGATGTTCAAAAACTTGACGCGGCTGATAAGCGTTGGCCTTAATTAAAGAAACCGGGATATTCCATAACTGATTTTCTTTACTGCCGGCAGAACCTCCTGCAAAATTATTACCGCCAGCAAAAGACTTGGTGGTGGTTTCCGCGGTTGCACCAGTTTGTTTAAAATTGGGGATTAAAGAACCTAAACCTTTTCCTAAAGGCATATAAAAATTATTGCTGATCCATTTCTATTATTTCTCGCGCCAAACGCTCATAGGCCTTACCGCCCTTAGAGCTGGGATCGTAATGCAAGATAGATTTGCCAAAAGACGGCGCCTCGGCCAAGCGCACACTGCGAGGAATCACGGATCTAAAAATTTTGTTAGGGAAAAATTTATACAATTCTTCTAAAACATCGGAAGATAATTTATTGCGAGCATCAAACATGGTTAAAACCGCACCCTTAATATCTAAATCCGGATGCAAATTGTCTTTAACCAAATTAACCGTTTCCAAAAGTTGGCCTAAACCTTCCAAGGCATAATATTCAGCCTGCACGGGAATTAAAACTTCATCAGCCGCCACCAAACCATTAACGGTTAAAAGCCCCAATGAAGGCGGACAATCTATTAAAATGTAATCATAGGCATGTTTAGCCTCTTGTAAAACTTCGCGCAACTTAAATTCCCTGTTAGGCAGATTGATTAACTCCACATTGGCACCTGCCAAAGCCAAAGTAGCCGGAGCTACGCGATAGCCATCATGATTGGTATTTTTAATGATTTCTCTTAAAGAAGCGCCACTTACTAAAGTATCATAAATGCCTTTTTCTAAGGAGCGGTGGTCTATGCCTAATCCAGAGGTGGCATTAGCCTGCGGATCTATATCTACCAGCAACACAAACTTACCCAGGGACGATAAATAAGCTCCTAGGTTGACTGCAGTAGTGGTTTTACCCACCCCCCCCTTCTGGTTGACAAGCGAAATTATTTTTGGCATAATGCTATTATAACAAAAAGTTCTTTAACCAACAAGACCTTTTTAAGCCGAAGTGGCGGAATGGTAGACGCACATGACTCAAAATCATGCGACCGAAAGGTCATGAGGGTTCAAGTCCCTCCTTCGGCATTTTTAAATCCCCAAAATGCTTCCATTCTACATTTTTGAAACATTATCAATCATTTATTTTCTGGGCGCGCTGGGAGGCGGATTTTATCTTCTTAAAAATCACCGCGCCCATTTTTTTAAAGGCATTATGTTGCCTCTTTTTTTGTTTGTTGGTTTAATTCTGTCGCTAAAAATCCAACTGGAACCTTATCAATTAACTATTAGAGAACAAGCAATAGAAACTGGAAAGTTAAAGCAGGAAATACAAGTAGCCTTGATTAGCGATACTCATTTACGGCCACTAAAAAGAGGATGGTTTTTAGAAAAAACAGCACAAAACCTACAAATAAAAAAACCCGATTTAATTTTTTTGGCCGGAGATTTTCTTTTTCACGATCAAATGGAAAAATTTACTCCTGATTTTTCTGCCTTTAAAAAATTCTCCGATATTGCACCGACTTACGCCGTTTTGGGTAATCACGATTATGGTATTGCCGATTTTGACCAAAAATTATTTTATATAGATCAACACCAAAAAATTATTGAGCTTTTGGAAGAAGTGGGGGTGAAAGTTTTAATTGATGAAAATGTCACTATAAATATCAAAGATTCGGAAATTTCTTTAGTTGGGTTTGATGAATTTTGGCATAAGGAAAAAAATCCAGCCAAAGCTATTGCCGGTTTAAAACAGGCTGCTTTAATCATAGGCATAAGCCATAACCCCGATGCCGCCTACTTGCCAGAAAGCCAAAATCTTGATATGATCCTTTCAGGTCATACGCACGGAGGACAAATGCGGCTACCTTTAATTGGTTCTTTAGCCGAGGCTCAAACCGTTTTTCCTCGCGTTGATTATGGCGCAGTTTTGCTTCAAAATAAGCCCATAATTGCCAATACGGTTGGACTGGGCGAATCGGGTTTCCCTATCAGATTTTTTAACAGACCGGAAATACTGATTTTACAAATTAAATAGCCTCTTAAAATACGGCTGGGTAGCTCAGTTGGTTAGAGCGAGCGCTTCATAAGCGTTAGGTCGCCGGTTCAATCCCGGCCCCAGCTATTAAAAAACATCTTTTTCAAAGATGTTTTTTAATATAAAATTTAAATTCTACCGACTGTTTTTTAAATCAATTTTAAGGAATATTCTGGCTCAATTTTTCAAATCCCTCCTGACCGGGCCAAAGATAACTTTTATAAACCCACTCTGCCAATTCTTTGGCCTCACTAAATCTCCGATAGTGCGATTCCGCACCCAAAACAACAGTAACTATTCTTTGCGTATTTTTATTTTCCGTCATTACCGCAAAACAATAACCGGCTTCTTCAATGAATCCTGTTTTAGCCCCCACTACCGCCCGAATATTGCTGTTTTTAAAATCATTTGATAAAAGCTCATCAGTATTGATTAAGCGTCTTTTAACAGTTGAACCCAAAGTATTAACAACATCCATATCATAGGTTTTTTGCAAAACAGCTCGGCTAATAAATTCATCTTTGAGGGCATTTTTTAAAAGAACGGCAACTTCTCTGGCAGAAGAATAATTATGAGAATTAAGTCCGGTGGGCTCGGCAAAATAGGATGTTTTTAAACCTAAATTTATTGCTTTTTGATTCATTTTCTTAGCAAATTCCTCTAAAGTCAATCCGCCAGATCTGGCCAAAGCAATAGTGGCGGTATTGCAGGATTCTACTAAACTGGCATAAAAAAGATTTTTAATGGTAATTTTTTCCCCTGCCAAAATACAAACCTTACCTTCGCGTTCGTCAGATTTTTCAATTATAATTTGTTTTTCCCAATTAGGGTTACCCTCTAAAAAAACCAAGGCGGTCATAAGTTTACTTAAACTACCAATGGAACGGGGTATATTTTCTGCTTGTTTTGCCAGCAAGGCTTCAGTGTTTTCATCAATCACCGCATAACTCTGGGCACTTAATTTTAGAGAAAACTTGGCTTCCTGTCTTAAACGTGGAATTAATTTTAATTTATCAAATGATAAAGGCAAACCTCTAATTACAAAAATTTGATTATTTTTTTGTTTTTCCAAAATTAAAGCTTGAACGTTTTCTTTGTTCAAGACCAAGGGCTGAGAAAAAATCATTGGCTGATAAAATAAAAACCCGCCATAGCCTAAACTAAGGATTAATTTGGAAACAACTAATCTAACAATAAGGGAATTTAAGAACATATTTAAACATCAGAGACAACGGTATTTTCTTGAGCAGACTTATTCATTTCTTCCAAAAGTTTTTCCAATAAATTATGGCTGTGCAATTTTTCATAATCGGGCAAACCAGCCGAGTCTTCCACTCCCAAAAACCTTAGAAAATCAAAAGTGATAGAATAAACATTTTGTAATTTTTCTTTGTCGTCTTCTTCTTTAATTAAGCCGCGTAAAAGTAAATTACGCAAAATCAAACTGCAATTAACTCCTCTTATCTGCTCCAATTCCAATTTAGTAATGGGTCCGCGATAAGCAATGATGGTTAAGGCCTCCAAAGAGGGTCGGGTTAATTCTCCCGTGGTTTCATCTTTGATAAATTCTTTAACCAAACTGCTGTTTTGCGGATCAGTAGCCATTTGGATTTCCTCTTTTTCCTGCAAAATTTTTATACCATTATTCTCTTGGTTATATTTTTCTTTTA
>MFQT01000004.1:464-25165 GCA_001783145.1 Candidatus Magasanikbacteria bacterium RIFOXYB2_FULL_38_10 | reverse complement strand
CAAAAGTTCCGCCATTTTTTTAAAGGAAAGAGGCTTAGAGGCTATAAAAAGCAAAGATTCTATTTTTGATGTCAAAGGCATAATTTGCTTATAATTTTTCTATATAAATTTCTTCAAAATTATTTTCTTGAGAAACAAAAACATGCTGTTGTTTGGTTAGTTCTAAAACCGCTAAAAAGGAAACAATAATTTCTGTACGATTGCGCGCGGCGGATAAAATATGTTTAAACTCTATTCTATTTAAATTACTCAACAAAGTTTCAATATGACCTATTTTTTCTTTAATTGTGACAGCTTTTTCCATAGCCACTTTTGGTAATTCCAAAATTGGCCGCAATCTTTCCAAAATTTCTTCAAAAACATTTTTTAATTTTTCGGCTGACAAATTCTTGGGAGGAAAAAACCCCAATTCGACCGGTTTTAAAATATTTTCTCTAAAATAAGCAAATTTTTTCTTCTTCAAAATGCCCTCAATTTTCTTAGAAGCCTCTACAAATTCTTTGTACATTCTTAATTGATCCTCTAAACTCACGCTCTCATCTTCTGGTGTAAAGGCTTCGGGCAAAAGTGTTTTGGACTTTATATAAACTAACCGGGTGGCAATTACTAAAAAATCAGCCATCTCCTCTTCGGGCATTTCTGTATTGTCTTTTAAATAATTAACAAAAGATTCAGTGACGCGGGACAAAGAAATTTGGGTGATTTCCATTTTTTCCTGTTCCACCAACTTTAAAAGTAAAGATAAAGGACCTTCAAATTGTTCTAATTTTATCTGGTGAGGCATTACTTTGGTTTCCCCTGATTTAGAAAGGTAAATTTATTTTTTAGTAATCTTTTTAACAGCCTTTTTTATTTTTGGCGCAACTTTCTTAGCGGCTTTTTTAATCTTCTTTTTAGCAGCCAGGCCAAAGTCTGCTACTGTGGCATTTTCTAATTTGGCTAAATCTTTAACTTTTAAACGCAAAGATTCGGTAAAAGATCCGGCGCCAAACAAAGCGTGTTCTGTTTTAAACAAAGCCTTATCCAAAAACATTTCCAATTTGTGCAAAGCGCCAAAAGGTAAAAGGGCGCCGGGCTTGGTTTTTAAAATTTTCTTAATAGCTTGTTCCGTGGCTAATTCAATTTTTTCCGCCTTTAAAATTTTCTGCAATTTTTTAAAATCAATCTTTAAATGAGCCGGCAACACAATAATAATATAGCGCTTTCCCCCAACTTTTATCAGCAATGTTTTAGCTACTTTATTCATCTTTTCTTTTAAAGTAGCGGCCAAATCGTAGGCGGTAAAAACTGGGCGATGCTTAATTATTTCATGTGCCACTTTATTTTTTTCCAAATAAGCAAGGACTTTTTTAGGGACCATAAATTTAAAATTAAGAGTTAAATTTTTAAGGAATAAGCTAACCTTCTTTTTGTTTATATTCTGGAGGTGATAACTGCAAATCAATTCTATTCAAATCCCTGGGAAACAAAGTTGCACGCTTAACATTTTCTATACCCAGTAATTTAGCAGTTAATCTCTCCAGCCCAATAGCCAGGCCACCTTCCGGAGGCATTCCATATTTAAAGGCTTGTAAATAAAAACTAAAACTGTCCAACTTGTAGCCCCACTTTTTAATATTTTCCACCAATTGATTATAATTATTAATGCGCTGGCCGCCAGTGGTAATTTCCACGCCGCGAAAAAGCAAATCAAAACTTTTGGTAAATTCCGGATCATTTTCATCGGGATAAGTATAAACCGGGCGCTTATTAGTTGGATAATGCGTGACAAAAACAAAATCCGACTGCCACTTATTTTTAGCGTATTCCCCTATCCACTGTTCTTCATTAGGTTCCAAATCAGGCTCGTTGGTATGGTCTGTGCCTGTTTCCTTTTTAATCAATTCTTGCACCTCGCGCAATTTTAAAATAGGAAATTTTTCTGGAATTAAAAGCGGCTGAAAATCCCATAATTTTAACTCTGATGCAGCGTCTTTAGCTAAATGCTTATCCAAAAATTTTATAAATTCAATTTCTAAATTGATTACGTCCAAATGATCTTTAATAAACCCATATTCTAAATCTAAACTGGTGTATTCATTTATATGCCTGGTAGTGGCGTGTTTTTCCGCGCGATAAACATTGCCAATGGTAAAGACGCGCTCATAAACCCCCACCATAATTTGCTTGTAAAACTGCGGACTCTGAGCAAGATAGGCTTTGTGGCCAAAATATTCCAAGGAAAAAACATTAGCGCCGCCTTCAGTTGATTCCCCCACTAATTTGGGGCAAGGAAATTCTATAAAATCTTGGTTTAATAAAAAATTTCTAAAAGCATTAACAATTTCCGCTTGAATTTTGAACAGGGCACGATTTTTTTCCGTACGCAAAGTTAAAGGCAGAGAATCCAAATAAACATCCAGGCCCATTTTTTCATCAGCCGGATCCAGTGGCAAAGGTTCCGCTGTGGCTAAAACTTTAAAAGACTTAGCCAAAAGTTCTATCTTCCCTGTTATTAAATTAGGATTGATATTTTTTTCGTTTCTTTTATTGATGATGCCAAAAATTTGCACCGCAAATTCGCTTCTAACATCTTTAACAGCCTCATAATCATTACTCATTTCACCAGGCGCGCAAATTACTTGAATTAAGCCACTCCTATCGCGTACATCTAAAAAAACAATTTTGCCCAAATTGCGGCGTGTTTGTATCGAGCCTTGAATTTCTATTTCTTCACCTACTTTTGTTGGTGTTTCTTTGATTAAAGTTCGCATAAAAATATGTTAGTTTTACCTAATTATTTTAACAAAATAAAGGTAGATTGGCAAACTTAATAAAAAAATACCCCCTGATGCTCCGTTGGGAAATCAGGGGTATATCACTAGATAAGAAATATTTAAAAGGATTTCTATCTCTCTTCAAAGAAAACACGATTACCTTGTGCCCAGGCCTTGACATGTGTGGTTGGGAAGGCGTTGATGTGCCATCCCTTAAAACCATGTGAAACGCCCACTGAACGAAGCACTTCTCGCACATCGTAAGCAAAAAAGATATTGGCGTATTCCCTCGTGGTAAGCAAAGCTCCGTCCTCATCAACATTTTGCCTTTCTAAAAGTGTCCAGATGACAGACAAGAAAGTCTTCGCCCTCTCTTCCTCACCAATTTCCTTGATAAGGTTGGGGTCAAAAGTCCCTTTAAGCAAAAGGCAGGAGATGAGAGACTTTTCACTCGCAGATCCCGCTTGTATGGCTGGCTCCACCTTACCTAAAAACCAAGCCTTGAAATTGTCATCCAAGACAAAACGCGAATCTTCTCCTTCCAAGAAACGCTCACGGGCGACAAAGTCACCTGCCACTTGAGGTACCACAGTGGTACCAAGCAGTTGAAGGAACGAAGGATCCAAAATGACATTTCTAGGCAACCTTTCCATTTGATTTCTCCTTATTAACAAATGGGAGTTTCTTAGTGTCACCTTAACAATAAAGTGGGTTTTTGTCAAGGTTTTAACCTGGTAATCATTCTAGGAAAAGGAATACACTCTCTAATATGCTCTACGCCCGTGATCCAGCGCACAGTGCGCTCTAATCCTATACCAAAGCCGGAATGAGGCACACTGCCATATTTTCTTAAATCCAAATACCATTCATAATCTGCCAAATTCAAACCTTCGGCTTTGATTCTTTCCAAAAGCAAATTATAATCATCTTCGCGCTGGCTCCCGCCGATAAGCTCCCCCGCTCCTTCTGTGGCAATCAAATCATCATTCAACACCAACTCCGGATTAGCCGTATCACGTTTCATGTAAAATGGTTTGATTGTCTTGGGCCATTTTTCCACAAACATTGGCACGGGCGAATCTTTTGTTAAAAGCGCCTCGTCATCATTACCCAAATCTTCTCCATACTGAATATCAGAACCTAAAGCCTGCAGTGTAGCAATGGTTTTGTCATAACTCAGACGAGTAAAAGACGCATCGGCCGCGCGCAATTTCTCCGTATCTCTTTCTAAAATTGCCAGTTCTTTAGCACAAATGGCCAAACAATATCTAACAATATGACGCACCAAACCCTCTTGCAGGCGCAAATTTTCTTCATGTTCCACAAAAGCACCCTCGGCATCCATCATCCAGAATTCTGTTAGATGTCTTTTGGTTTTGCTTTTCTCCGCCCGAAAAACCGGGCCAAAATCATAGCACCGGCCTACCGAAGCAATGGCCGCCTCACTATACAACTGTCCGGATTGGGAAAGATAGGCCGTGCCCAAATCAAAATATGGAACAGGAAAAAGAGTGGTTGTTCCTTCGCAAGCATTGGGTGTAAAAACCGGTGAATCCACTTTGATAAAACACTCTTGATGCAAATATTCATTAATTGCGGTAATAACAGCATCGCGCACTTTTAAAATAGCCCACTGCTTTGGCGACCTTAGCCATAAATGCCGCCATTCCATTAAAAAATCCGGGCCGTGCTCTTTTTTGCCAATGGGGTATTCTTCGGCCACTTGCACCAATTTAAGTCCGCTTACTTGTAATTCATATTCGCCAAATTTTTTGGGATGCTCGGATACAACGCCTTGCAAGGTTACCGCAGTTTCCAAAGTAATTTTTTGGCAGTCAGCCCAAACTTCTGGCGCAACCGCTTCTTTGTTGACCACAGCCTGTAAAAACCCCGAGCCATCGCGTAATTGTAAAAAATACAAACTACCAGATGAGCGCAGGTTATAAATCCAGCCCTTTAATTCCACATCTATATTAACAAATTTTGACAAATCTTTGATAAGCATAATTTAATGAATAATTTGATATAAATAAAATTTTTCAAATAGATTATTTAATTCTTCGGCGGTTTCTTTAGTTATTTTCACCCAAGCCTCCTTTAAACCGGCTTTCTCCACTAAATATTTTAAAATCTGTCCGGTTCTTAAACTAACATCTACAAATTCCTGATTATTTTTTATAAAACATTTGGAACAAACCGCCCCGGCCTCTGTTAAATTGAATTCATATTTGCCTTTAATTTTTGTTTGGCAAAAAATACAATTATGAAGGCGCGGCTTAAAACCAGCCAAAGCAGCCGCTTGCCACTTAAAAAGCGGCAAAAAATTGGATTCTTTATTTTTAAAATTTAAAAAGAAAAAATTCTTGGTTAGTTGAAAAAAATTTTCTTCTTTCTGTTTCTCGGCTAAAATTTTTTCCAATAAATTAGAGGCTTCTTGAGCTCTTAAAAGCTGATTAAAATTAGATTCACCACCTTGAAAACAAAAATTGTTCAAAGTAATGGCTTGCCCTATTTTATCACAACCCTTACCCTCGGCCACCATTAATTTAACCTCTTTAAAAGGCTCCAGATGTCCGGACAGCTTGCTCAGCATTTTTTTTGCCCCCACAGCCACGGCGCGCATTTTTCCCAATTCTTTACTTAAAAAAATAATTTCTAAATCATTTTCACGCCAAGTTCTTTTTTTTAAAATTATTGCTTCTGTATTATAGGTCATAAATTTTTCCCCGTGCCTTTTCTTGACCCAAAAAACTTTCCAAAATCAGCATGGCCGCTCCCACGTCAATCTTTTTGGCCGATAACATTTTAGCTGCCCTAGAAGTTAATCTTTCATCAAAAGTTAAAACCGGCACTTCAACATTTTTGGCTAAAATATCAACAAATTCTTGCACTTCTTGAGTTTTTTCAGTAGGTTCTCCTTTTAAATTCAAAGGCCAGCCCACAATTATTTTTAAAATTTTTTCTTCAGCAATAATTTTTTTTAAATCTTCCAAAATCTGCTCTAAATTTTTATTTTCCAAAACTTTAAAGGGCAAGACAATCTTTGTTTCTTTGTCAGCCAAAGCTAATCCAACGCGTCTTTCTCCGTAATCAATTCCTAAATACATAACAAACATTTTAAGTGACAATTTCGCAGCCGTTTTTTGTTACTACAACAGTATGCTCAAAATGGGCCGAAAAAGAACCGTCGGCGGTTTTAATGGCAAAACCATCATCACCTTCTTTTACTTTCCAACTTCCTAAATTAATCATTGGTTCAATAGCTAAAACCATTCCTTCTTTTATTTCAATTTTGTCTAGCGCCCGGTCGTAATAATTGGGAATACGCGGCTCCTCATGAACAGCATAACCAACGCCATGGCCAACTAAATCCCTGACAATACCAAAACCAAAACGACTGACATAATGTTCTATAGCCTTACCAATTTCACTAATTTTGCTTCCCGGCTTAACTTCTTTAATGCCTATAAACAAAGCTTTACGCGTCACTTCCATTAATTTGGCCACATCTTTGGAAATTTTACCCACGGCCACAGTAATGGCTGTGTCAGTGAAAAAACCGTTAACCGCGGGGTATTCCATACCAATATCAATGCCAATAATATCGCCATTTTGCAAAATTTTACCCGGTACAGAAGGAACATGCACCACTTCATCGTTGACAGAGGTGCACAAAATAGTGGGAAAAGGAATTTCTCCTCTTTCATGATAATATTTGAAGGCCGGACGACCACCAACTTTTAAAATCAATTCTTCAGCTTTTTTTTCTAAATCGGCAGTAGAAATTCCCGGTTTGACCATTTTACCCAAATCGCGTAAAATATTACCTAAGAGACATCCGCCTTCTTTAATCTTTTCTATCTCTTCCGGAGATTTAATTGCTATAAACTCGTTAGACATACTTATATTTTAGCTTAAAAGACTCTTAAAAGCAAGAACTGTGTCGGAAACCTTTTATTTAAATCCTTCCGCCAAAAAAACCGTCGCTATTATCACCTCATCTTTTTTAGGGACTTTTTTTATTTCCCGTCTTTTTGTTTATTTAGTCTTAGGACACTTAGCGCCCAACTTTTTTCTAACTATCAGAGGTGTCCACATCCATCACTTTACTTATGGTTTTATTATTTTGGCCATAACAGGAATTTATCTTTTAATCAAACACCCCGCTCCCGGATCTCATCTTTTTAAATGGCTGGCTTGGTTTTATGGTATTGGACTGGGTCTTTCCACTGATGAATTTGGAATGTGGATTAGACTGGAAGATGAATATTGGGTAAGACAAAGCTACGATGCCATAATAATCTTAACTTTAATTTTAATCAATATTGCTTTTTTGCCACAACTATTAAGTTGGATTAAAGAAATGATTGCTAACGCCAAAGAATACTTCTACCGCAAATAAACCTCTCCCAAACCGTATCGTTATTTTAAAAACACTTCCCTTAGGAAGCGTTTTTAAAAATTTGTTTAATTTCTTCAAAAATATCTTCTATGTTTTTTGAACCATCCATTTCTTTTACCATTTGCCCGTCAATTTCTTTAAATTCTTGAAAGATGGGAGTTAAAATTACTTCGCCTTGCTCCAGCAATCTGGTCTTGAACACCTGTTCATTTTTGTCATCAAATCTTTGTTTAATTTCCCCGCCACATTTAGGACAAATTATTAAATTTTTATTTTCCTCGCTGTAAGGGATATTTAAACCGCAAACCGAACAAACGCGGCGATGAGTTAACCTAAACAGCGATTCTTCTTCGGACAGTCTTAGATAAATCACCAAAACTTCATCCAATATTTTTTTTTCTTGAAAAAATTTTATAAATTCTTTGGCCTGATCTAAATTGCGAATCGCTCCGTCTAATACAACCCCTTGCCCTAAAGATATTTTTTTTTCTATTTCGGAAAAAATTAATTTATAAACCAACCAATCACCTACCAATATTCCTGTGCGCATTTTTTGCGCTTCCGCCAAATCTTCCGGTGCTTGATCTTGAGGATTAGCCAAAAGATTTCTTAGCAAATCTCCGCTAGAAAGATGGGCAAAACCATATTGAGCCGCCACTTTTTCGGCCTGCGTGCCTTTACCAGAACCGGGGGGGCCTAAAAAAATTATGATTTTTTTCATTTTTAATTAGAGGATCTATTAGTAATAAATGACCCTGCAAGGAAAAACAAAATTAAACTAGTACTGTTCGTAATCGCGCATGGTCATCTGTGATTCAACCTGTTTGACTATTTCTATCACTACCGCCACCACGATTAGTAAAGAGGTGCCACCAATAACCATAGATTGACTACCGGTGACATTGCGTAAAATTAAAGGCAAAATAGCGATGACACCCAAAAACACAGAACCGGCCAAAAGAATGCGATTCATAGTGTATTGCAGATATTCAGTAGTTAACTTACCCGGACGTACACCAGGAATAAAACCGCCTTGTTTCTGTAAATTTTCAGCTATTTTTTGAGGATGAAAAATAACGGCGGTGTAAAAATAAGTGAATCCTACCACCAGTAAAAAATAAGCGGCGGCGTAAAAAACAGAATTATTAAAAAGATGAATTGTCCCTTGCGCTAAACTGGCTAACCAAGCTGTTTTGGCTTTAATGAAAAACTGCGCCACCATGGAAGGAAAAAGTATAATGGAGATGGCAAAAATGATTGGGATAACACCCGCCATATTCACTCTTAAAGGTAAATGGTTATTACCACCGCCAAAAACACGATTGCCACGGACTTGTTTGGCATAAACTACAGGAATGTTTCTTTGCGCTTCCGTAACAAAAACAACTCCCACAATAGTCACAATGGCAATTAAAGCATAAATAATCAACTCAATGATTTGCGCCCTGTCAAAGGTGACAAACATTTGTTGAAGCGAAGTAGGCAAGGAAGAAATAATGCCGGCAAAAATTAAAATGGAGATACCGTTGCCAATACCTTTTTCCGAAATAAGTTCACCCAGCCACATTAAAAACATGGTACCGCCGGTAATGGTGACCATAGTGGTGATAAAATGAAAAAGATCCAAATTACCAACTATCCCCTGTCCTGTTTGTCTAAGAAGCATAATCATACTGTAGGCTTGCAAAAAAGCCAATGGAACGGTTAAAAGCCTGGTATATTGATTAAGCCTTCTCTGCCCGGCCTCGCCCTCTTTAGACATCTCTTCTAAACTCGGAACAACCATAGCTAACAATTGAAAAATAATGGAAGCGGTAATATAAGGACCGACACCAAGCATTATTACAGAAAAATTCTGCATAGTGCCGCCAGAAAAAACATTCATTAAGCCGAGTAATTGATTGGAATCAAAAAATCTTCTTAAAGCAATAATATCTACTCCCGGAATAGGAATATAAGCCACTAAACGAAAAATTACCAGCATCAAAACAACATAAAGAATTTTGTTGCGTAAATCTTTGGTCTTCCAAATTTGTAACAATTTTTCTAACATAGTGCTTTTAAATTTTAACGCGTTTAATTTTTATGCCCCGCTAAATTAAACGGGGCATAAAAAATTTAAAGTATTTTGCCGCCGGCTTTGATTATCGTTTCCTTGGCGGAGGAAGTTAGTTGGCAATCAGATACTTCTATCTTTTTGCTAAAATCTTTACCACCAATCAATTTAACGGGAGCCAAACGAGAAATAATCTTTTTCTCTAATAAAGTCTGGGGATTCACTTTTTCATTATCAGAAAATTTAACTTGAATTTTTTCTAAAGAAATAGCCACCGGTCTTAATTTAAAGCTTTTAAAACCGCGCAACTTAGGAGAACTTAAAAGAATATTTCTCCAACCTTTTTGCTTTAATTTTTTGCGTCCGCCAGACCTGGCTCTTTGACCCTTAGCGCCTCTGGCACTATAAGTACCGCGACCCGAAGCATTGCCCCGACCCACCCTTTTAACTTTTTTTCTAGCGCCGCTGTTAGGTTTTAAATTATGAGTTCCTAAACGCATATTACTTTTTATTCATCGCGCGCGGTTTTAAGCTTTTCAAAGCTTTAATAGTAGCTCGCGCATTATTTACTTTATTATTGGCACCCAACATTTTACCCACAATATCCGGAACACCGGCTAATTCCAAAACTACTCTCATGGCTCCGCCGGCGATAATACCAGAACCGGAAGGGGCTGGTTTTAATAAAACTCTAGCCGCTTTTTCTTTGGCTTTTACCCAATGAGGAATAGTGGTTTTTTCTAAAATGACTTTAAACAAATCCTTTTTGCCCAAACGAGTAGCCTTACTAACAGCCATGGCCACATCGGCACCTTTGGCAATTCCAAATCCAACACGGCCCTTACGATCCCCCACTATTACAGCCGCTCTAAAACGCATACGTTTACCGCCTTTGGTCACCCTAGTTACTCTAGCTAAATCTAAAATTACATTATCAAATTCCTTTTCTTCGGCAGATCTATCCGATCGATCTCTTCTGTCGCCCTTACGCCCTTTAAATTGTTTTTTGATTTCTTCCATAAAAAATAGATTAAAATTCCAAACCCGCGACACGAGCACCTTCGGCTACGGCTTTAACGCGTCCCTGAAAGGCATAACCTCCGCGATCAAAACAGATTTTCTTTATCTTTTTTTCCACTGCCTTTTTGCCTAATTCCTTACCGGCTTCATAAGAAACTGCGCTTTTTCCTTTATACGGATTATCTTTTTCCGCTTTTAAACCTTTGCTGGAAGAGGAAACAATCGTTAGGCCGCGTTCATCATCAATTAATTGCAAAAATACGTACTTTAAACTTTTGCGTACAGATAAACGAGGTTTTTCCGCTGTCCCGCTGATGCGGCTTCTAACCCGCGCGTGGCGTTTGGCTAATTTTTGTCTTTTGGCTTTAATGCGATTCATATTTTAAAGCTTTAAGCGGCGGATTTAGCCGCGGCCTTACCGGCCTTTCTCCTAATTATTTCATCAACATATTTAATGCCTTTACCCAAATATGGTTCCGGCTTTTTAATTTCCCTAATTTGAGCGGCAATACTCCCTACTAACTGTTTATCAAAACCTTTAATGGTGATAATATTTTTTTCAACAGTCACTTCTATTCCCTGGGGAACGGCAAAATTTACTTGATGGGAAAAACCAACATCCAAAACCAAATTTTTTCCCTTAACCTCGGCCTTAAAACCAATACCGTTCATCTCTAATTTTTTTTCAAAACCGGTGGTGACGCCAAGAATCATGTTTCTAACCAAACTTCCAAATAACCCCCACAAAGCCCGATCACTTTTTAAATTTTCATCTTTGACGGAAATTTTCAATTCATTCCCTTCTTTAACAATAGAAACTCTAGTATGCAAAGACTGTTCCAAAGTTCCCTTAGGACCTTTGATTTTAATATTGCCGGAAGTCACATCGGCTTCCACGCCCGTAGGTATAACAATTGTTTTTTTACCAATTCTTGACATACTTTTTTAATAAACTTCACAAATTAATTCTCCACCAATATTTTTCTTTTTGGCTTCGCGTCCATCCATAATTCCTTGGGAAGTGGAAAGAATGGAAATACCCAAACCATTGCGTACAGTTTTTAAATCTTCCTTGCCAATATAAATACGCCGTCCCGGTTTACTGATTCTGGTTAAAGAAGTAAGAACAGGCCTGCCATCTTGATATTTTAAAATTATTTTTAAATCACCGCGGCCGTCTTCTACTTTTTCCACGCTTTTTAAAAATCCCGCTTGCAATAAAATATTAGCAATGGATAATTTAACTTTGGAAAAAGGTATTAAAACCTCTGCCTTCTTAACAGCGGAGGCATTTCTTATTCTTGTTAACATGTCTGCGATTGGATCGGTAAACATAATTTTCTTATCTCTCTTTTTGTTATTAAATTTATTCTACCAACTAGATTTAGTAATTCCCGGTAATTCTCCACGGTTGGCCAATTCACGAAAACAAATACGGCATAATTTAAAGTCTCTCATATAGCCATGTTTGCGGCCGCATTTCCAACAACGATTAACAATGCGGGAAGAAAATTTAGCTTTTCTTTTGGATTTATAAATTTGTGCTTCAGTAGCCATAAAATTACTTTTCTATTAAAGGAAAACCTAAGTGGGTGAACAAATTTTTTGCCTCTTCTTTATCTTTGGCGGAAGTAACCACTGTAATCTCCAAGCCTAAAACTTTTTCAACTTCATCCGGTCTAATTTCCGGAAAAGATAAATGTTCTTTAAAACCAATCGTCATATTGCCTTTTTCATCAAAAACATTGGTAGAAACACCGCGAAAATCTCTGACGCGAGGCAAGGCAATTTTGATAAGTTTTTCCAAAAAATCATACATTCTTTTACCGCGCAAAGTGACTTTGGCTCCCACAATTTGTCCAGCTCTTATCTTAAAGTTAGAAATTGATTTTTTGGCCTTAGCTAAAACTGGTTTTTGACCGGTAATACGCCTTAAGGTTTCTTCTACTATTTCGGCAATTTTGGGTTCTTTGATCATTTTGCCAAAACCAATATTAACCACTACCTTTTCCACTTTGGGAACGGCATTAATATTCTTATAGCCCAATTCTTTCATTAATTTGCCCACTACTTCTTTTTTGTAAAATTCTTTTAAATTCATAAACTTAAATTACCTCATTACATTTTTTGCAAAAGCGCACTTTTTTATCGGCTTCTTGTCTTTTGCCCAACTTAACTCCCTTTTGGCAATGTTCGCAAAAAAAGGAAACATTGGCAACGGCAAGCGGAGCCGACAATTCAATAATTTGACCTTTTTGCCCTTCTTTGCGAGAACGCACATGCTTTTTTAAAATATTGGCGCCCTCAACCACAACCTTATTTAATTCAGGAAAAATTTGAATTACCTTGCCGGATTTACCCTTATCTTTGCCTCTGGTAATGATTACTTTGTCACCTGTTTTTATTTTCATATTATAAAACTTCCGGAGCTAAAGAAATTATTTTAATAAAACCTTTGTCGCGTAATTCCCTGGCTACCGGCCCAAAAATACGCGTTCCTTTAGGCTCTTTTGATTTTTTATCAATTATAACAGCCGCATTGTCGTCAAAACGAACATAAGTGCCATCTTTGCGACGAATTTCTTTATGGGATCTAACTAATACAGCCGTAACTACTTCACTTTTTTTAACCATACCATAAGGCTCGGCTTTTTTAACTACGCCTGTAAAAATGTCGCCGATTGTTGAATAGCGTTTTTTATAACCGCCCAAAACTCTAATACACTGAATTATTTTGGCGCCGGAATTATCCGCTACATTTAACATTGATCTGTGTTGAATCATATATCTTTAATAAATCACTCTCCACTTTTTAGTTTTAGAAATGGGACGGCACTCAACAAAATTAACCTTATCACCAACTTTATACTGACCCTTTTCATCATGCACCTGAAAACGATTGCTGACAGTATATTGTTTTTGATATTTAACATTTTTTCTGACTCTGTCAACTCTTATAACAACAGTTTTCTGCCCCTTAGCAGAAACAACCACGCCCTTAAATTTTCTGATCTTTTTTGTATTCTCCATATTTATTTAAGACTGTTTAAGATAGTCTTGATTCTAGCAATTTTCTTTTTTGTCTTTTCAATATCTTTAACAGTTTTTAATTCTCGTGAAGAAACGCGAAAACGCAATTCACGCAATTTCTCTTGCTCTTTTTTAAGCAAATCATCCAATTCTGTTGGGGAAAAATTTTTTAATTCTTCTTTTTCTTTCATATTAAACTTTTTTAACAAAAACACATTTAACAGGTAATTTATATGAAGCCATGTGCAAAGCTTCTTTGGCTACGGATTCATCAACGCCATCTACTTCAAAAAGAATAGTACCGGGTTTAACTGGAGCAACATAATAATCCACAGCACCCTTGCCTCCACCCATAACGCTTTCATTACCATGATTAGTGACCGGCTTATCGGGAAAAATTCTAATCCAAACTTTACCGCCTTTACGCAAATATCTGGTAATGGTACGACGAGCCGCTTCTATTTGACGTGCGTCAATCCAACAATTGCTCAAAGATTTCAAACCAAAACTACCGTAAGCAACGTAATTTTTAGCAGTGGCAATACCTGTATTTCTTCTTCTGCCTTTGTGCCATTTTCTATGTTTTACTTTTTTAGGAAATAACATAAATATTTATCTCTTATTATTTTCCACTTGCAGTGGCTTCATTTTTAGTGGAAAAAATTTCTCCGCGATAAATCCATATTTTAACTCCAATAACACCATAAATTGTCTGGGCTATTTCAGAAGCAAAATCAATATCAGCGCGTAAATTCTGTAAAGGAATCTTACCGGAGACTAACATTTCTCTACGGGCAATTTCTGCACCGTTAAGACGACCGGAAACCATTACCTTTACACCTTGCGCCCCGGCTTTTCTTACTTTTTCAATAGTTGTTTTTAAAACCCTTCTAAAAGGCATGCGTTTTTCCAAATCAGTAATCATGGACTGAATAACAATATGGGAAGACAAATTTGGTTTAGAGCACTCTTGGACATTTAATTTTAAATTGGCGGTTTTACCAAAAAATCTTTTTTGTAAATCTTTTCTTAATTCTTCAATTCCCGCTCCACCGCGGCCGATAATTACACCCGGTTTAGCCACGTTTAAAATAATAACAATCTCTTTGGCATTACGCTCAATTTGAATACAATCAATTCCTGATTCTTTTACTTTTTGCCCCAGATATTTTTTAATTTTTAAATCCTGTTGCAAAAACTTGGCGTACTGTTCTCTATTACCAGCAAACCACCTGGAATTCCATCTATAAATTGTTGACATTCTGAAAATTGTTGGATGTACTTTGTGACCCATATTTTTTATTTAGTCTTGGAACGTTCTGCCAAAATTAAAGTGATGTGGCAAGTATGTTTTTTGATAGGTGCCGCTCGGCCAAAAGCTCTGGGCCTCCATCTTTTAAGTGCAGGGCCTTGGCCTACGGTTGCCGCTTTAATAAAAATACTATCTTTAGACAACTTAAAATTATGTTCAGCATCAGCTGTAGCCGCTCTTAAAACTTTAAGTACCGGTTTAGCTGCTATTCTTTTGCTGAAATGCAAAATATTTTCCGCGTCAACTATTGATTTGCCACGCAACATTTCTATAACAATCTCAACTTTTCTGCTGGACATTCTAATAAATTTTGCTTGTGATTTAATTTCCATATTTTACTTTTACTTTTTTTTGCCTTCCGCTCCTTTAGCGGCAATAGCGGCGGTCTTTTCGGATTCGGCCTGTTTGGATTCTAAATCTTTTTGCATTTTGCCACCATGTTTGGTAAATTTGCGTGTTGGAGAAAATTCTCCCAATTTATGCCCGACCATATTTTCCACCACCAAAACCGGCAAATGCTGACGGCCATTATGAACACCAATTATAAAACCAACCATTTCCGGAGTGACAACCGAAGGGCGAGACCAGGTTTTAATCACGGTCTTATCACCCGGCTTTAATCTTGAGATTTTAGCCAATAATTTGGGATCGGTAAAGGCACCTTTTTTAAGACTTCTGCTCATAATTTATAGGGATGAAATCAAATTATTTTCTGCGTTTAATGATTAGTTTATTACTCCATTTTTTACGTTTTCTGGTTTTAACTCCTAAAGCCGGCTTACCCCAAGGATTTTCCGGACGTCTCATGCCAATAGGATTATGGCCTTCACCACCTCCGTGTGGATGATCTACCGGGTTCATAGCCTTACCACGAACTTCCGGCCTCCAACCCATATGTCTTTTTCTACCGGCTTTTCCTAAACGAACCAAGTTGCGATCTGGATTGCTAAGCTGACCGATAGAAGCCAAACATTTTTTTGATACTTTTCTAAATTCTCCTGAAGGTAATTTTAAAGTTGCATAATCCCCTTCCACGGCCATTAGTTGAATACTATTACCAGCACCGCGACAAAGTTGACCGCCTTTTTGAGGCTGCAATTCAACATTATAAATTGTATAACCGACCGGAATGCTTTCAATTGGCATACGATTGCCTAAATTGGCTTCAATCTTTTGTAAAGAAGATAAAACCCTATCACCAACTTTTAAAGTTTGTGGAGCCAAAATATAACTTTTAACCCCATCTTCGTACTTTATCAAAGCAATACGTGCGCCACGATTTGGATCGTACTCAATAGCTAAAACTTCGGCAGGCACATTATATTTTTCTTGTTTAAAATCTACCAAGCGATAGAATTTTTTGTTACCGCCGCCGCGATGTCTTACGGTAATTAAACCTCCGGATCTTCCTGTCCTTCTTTTTGGTTTGCTAATTAAAGATTTTTCCGGCTCAAATTTAGTAATATCTTCAAACGTGTCTACGCTGGAAAATCTGCGACCGGCTGAATTTTTTTTGTAATTTTTAACTGGCATAAACTTTAAACATTCTTATGCAATTCTATTGTTTGTCCTTTTTGCAAAGTCACCAAGGCTTTCTTTTTATCTTTTCTAACACCGCTCATTCTGCCAAAACGAACGCGCTTGCCTTGTAAATTAATAACCCTTACTTGGACAACCTTAACTTTATAAATTGATTCTACGGCCTTTTTAATTTCTGGTTTAGTAGCCAAAACGCCAACTTCAAAGGCATACACTCCGCCGCTATGTAAATAAGTTGATTTTTCCGTCACGATGGGACGCAATAAAACTTTATGTCCTTCTCTAAATTTTATTTCTCTATTAGAATCTGCAGCCACACTCTCCGTTTCAACCTTAACACTCTTTTTGGCCTCTTTGATAGAAGCTTTGGGAGCCTTGGGCTGCGCAACTTCCTCTTTATTTTCTACAACCTTTTTGATAATAGAAGCATCGCGCTTTCCTCTAGCTTCATCCAATTCTTTTTTACTTGTCCAACGATTAAAAAGTCCCATATTTATTATTTCTTATAAACTTTTGTCCAAAATTCAACCGCTTCTTTAGTGGTGACAACAGAATCGTTTTTTAATAAGTCCAACAAACTTAATTCATTTAAAGAAACCTGATTTACATTAGGAACATTTCTGGAAGCCAGTTTCATTTCTTTATTAATTTGAGGAAAAACCACCAAAACTTTTTTACCAATCAAAGGTAAATTCTTTTTAATTTCCACAAAGGTTTTTGTCTTAGGCTTATCCAAAGACAAAGTTTCCAACAAAATTAGAGAATTTTCCGCTACTTTTTGAGACAAAGCCATTTTAAAAGCCAACTGTTTAATTTTTTTGTTGATTTTAACTTTAAAATTACGAAACTTGGTAGGGCCAAAAATTACGGCGCCGCCCTTCCACAATGGGGACCGGCTGGAACCGGCGCGGGCACGGCCTGTGCCTTTTTGCTTCCAAGGCTTTTTACCGCCACCGCTTACTTCACCTCGAGCTTTGGTGTGAGCCAAAACCTGTCTTTGATTGGCTTCCATACCTACGGACACTTCATGCAAAACACCTATTCTGGGTTTAATTTCAAAAATTTCCGGGGTCAAATTTTCGGTTGCTACTACTTCTCCCTTAAAATTGTAAATGTTAACCTTGACCATATTAAATTTATTCTTGTGTAGATTCTTGTGTTACGGTTTCTTTAACAGCAACGGCTTCGGCAATTGGTGCCGGTTCAACTGGTAAATTTTCTTTCTTCAAAACCGCAATCTTTCCCGGGGCTTTAATTAAAAGCAAAGAATTTCTGCCTCCAGGTAAAGCGCCTTTTAATTTTAAAAGATTATTAACAGCATCAACCTCTACAACTTCTAAATTCTTGACAGTAATTTGTTCACCGCCCATGCGGCCAGCCATACGCAATCCCTTAAAAACTCTTTGCACACCACCGGAACCAATAGAACCTGGCATTCTTAAATTATCTTTATGACCATGAGTAGCGGGGCCACCGGCAAAATGATGACGCTTAACTACGCCTTGAAAACCCTTGCCCTTGGAAATACCGGTTGCTTCAATTTTCTCTCCAGCCTTAAAATTTTCCACGGTATACTCATCGCCTCTTTTTAATTCTAAATTTTCACCATCAATAATTTCCTTTAAAAACCGCACCGCCGGCAAACCTTTTAAATGGCCGGCTTCGGGCTTAGACAATTTTTTATCATTTATTTTTTTAAAACCTATTTGTACAGATTTTTTTCCATTTTCTTTATTCTCTTTTATTCCTGTCACAAAACAAGGTCCGGCCTGAACAATCGTAACGGGAACGGCATCGCCGTTTTCTTTGTAAATCTGTGACATCTGAATTTTTTGACCGAGTATAAATTTCATACTGATAAACAAAAGTCAGAAGCCACTTTTGAGGCTTCCGACCTTTTCTCTTGCTTAATAATTAAGAAAATAAAATTTTCTTAATTTTCAATTGATAAGGCCCAAATACTTAAAAATTTTCAATTCTCCCAATGCTTTTTTGCGGCTTGCAGAAGTTTTCCTTAAAGGATCCTCTCTGTTTGCCTCAACTAAGCTTTTAATTACATTTTTATTTCCACGTCCACACCTGCTGGTAAATTAAGATGTTGCAAAGCGTCTATAACCTTAGCATTCGGTTCTAAAATATCTAGCAATCTTTTATGAATACGCATTTCATATTGCTCTCGCGCATTCTTATGAACAAACGTAGAACGATTAACCGTATATCTTTTAATTTCTGTTGGCAAAGGCACCGGCCCTCTTACCGCGGCTCCGCTTCTTTCCACCGTTTCCATAATAGTCTTTACGGATTGATCAATAATTTTATGATCATAAGCGGCAATTTTAATCCTAATGCGGGAAGATGTTTCCTCTTCTTTACCAACTTTCTGTTTTGTAGCAACAACTTCTGACATGTTTTTATTTGATTATCTTAAGCACCACGCCAGCGCCAACTGTTCTACCGCCTTCACGGATAGCAAAACGCATTTTTTCTTCCATAGCCACCGGAGTAATCAATTTAATCTTTAAGTTAACAGTATCACCGGGCATAACCATTTCTGTTCCTTCTGGCAATTCCACTTCACCGGTCACATCGGTTGTACGAATGTAAAATTGAGGTTTATAGCCTTTAAAGAAGGGTTTATGACGACCGCCTTCTTCTTTAGTTAAAACATAAATTTGACCTTCAAATTCAGTGTGAGGAGTAATGGAGCCGGTTTTAGCCAACACCATACCTCTTTCCACTTCATCTTTTTTCAAACCGCGAAGAAGCAAACCGGCGTTATCGCCAGCACGTCCTTCATCCAAAGACTTGTTAAACATTTCAATACCGGTAATAACAGTCTTTTTGGTATCTTTAATACCCACCATTTCAACTTCATCATTAATATGGATAATACCGCGTTCAATTCTACCGGTGGCCACAGTACCGCGGCCTTCAATGGAGAAGACATCCTCAATAGGCATAAGGAATGGCTTGTCAGTTTCACGAACAGGTTCCGGAATATATTCGTCTAAAGTTTTGATTAAATCTAAAATTGGTTTGGCAGCGGCTTCATCAGTTGGATTTTCCAAAGCTTTTAAGGCAGAACCGCGAATAATTGGGGTAATATCGCCAGGGAATTCATATTTTTTCAAAAGATCGCGAACTTCTTCTTCAACCAAATCAATAAGTTCTGGATCGGAAACCATATCAACCTTATTTAAGAAAACAACAATATAAGGCACACCAACTTGACGAGCAAGTAAAATATGTTCACGGGTTTGAGGCATTGGACCGTCAGCGGCAGAAACAACCAAAACAGCACCATCCATCTGAGCGGCACCGGTGATCATATTCTTAACATAATCAGCGTGTCCCGGACAGTCTACATGGGCATAATGTCTTTTTTCTGATTCGTACTCCACATGAGCGGTGGCAATAGTAATACCACGGGCTTTTTCTTCTGGAGCGGCGTCAATTTGATCCACACCCTTATCTTGGGCTTTCATGCCATGAGCGCTTAAAACCTTTAAAATTGCCGCGGTCAAAGTTGTTTTGCCGTGGTCAACGTGACCAATGGTGCCAACATTAAGGTGCGGTTTGGAACGATCAAATTTTTCTGCCATAGTATTTAAAATTAATTTTTTAACTAAATTAAGTTATTTTTTAATAAAAGCGATTCTAGAAAAGAAGTATAGCACACATCCAAAAATAACGCAAGTCTTTAATTGGGGAAATCTTTCAAACCGCCTTAAAGCGTTATTTTAGCTCTCTAAAGGCTCAAAATAATACTGATCTTCCGGCTTATTTTCTTCTTTAGCAGCTGTTTCTGATTTTTCCAAAGAATCTTTTCCGTCTTCTTTCATGCTTTCATCCAAAAATAAATCTTCTTCTGCCGCTTCAATCGGTTCATTTTCTAAATTAACTTCTTCAGCGATATTAGGAACAATTTTTTGCTGAGCCTTCCAAATGGCAATATCATGATTAATTTTTTCCAATAAATCGGATTCACTCATTTCACCCAGGCTAAAATTTTCCTCTTCAGAAAACTCCAACGAAACCAAATATTCATAATCTTCTAAAGACATCACCACATAAGGATTGGCAAAATCCGCTTCGGAGACGATCAACCTGTCACCTGTTTTAGCAATCAAATTAAGAATTCTTTTTAATCCTGACTTCATATATTTATGACCTTATTTTAAGCCTCAAAAAAAATTTTGTCAAATCAGAAAAATTTTACTAATTTTACTTTTTTCTTCCTTCAACTATTTCCAAAGTGACATTGGAAGGAGTTTCCGCGTAATGAGAAAATTCCATATTATAAGAGGCTCGTCCTTGGGTCATAGAACGCAAATCTGTAGCATAACCAAACATATTAGCCAAAGGCACATCGGCATCTATAACCTTAATACCAACACGATCACGCATTTCTTTAATTTGACCACGACGTGAACTTAAATTACCTATTACATCACCCATAAACTGTTCCGGAGTCAAAATTTCCACTTTCATGATTGGTTCAAGTAAAACCAAACCGGCTTTTTTAGCAGCTTCGCGCAAAGCAAAGGCACCGGCTAATTTAAAAGCGGCTTCGGAAGAGTCAACATCATGATAAGAACCATCAAAAACAGTAGCTACAATATCAATTAAGGGATAACCAGCCAAAACGCCTTTGTCCAAAGTTTCTTTAACACCTTTTTCAATAGCCGGAATAAATTCACGAGGAATAGAGCCACCTTTAATTTCACTTTCAAATTCAAAACCGGCACCACGTTCTCTTGGCTGTACGCGCAACCAGCAATGTCCATATTGACCGCGACCACCAGATTGATGAATGTATTTACCTTCGGCCTCAGCTGTACCTTTAATGGTTTCCTTGTAAGCCACCTGGGGTTTACCCACATTAGCTTCCACCTTAAATTCGCGTTTCATACGATCCACAATAATCTCCAAATGCAATTCGCCCATACCTCCAATAATTGTTTGCATAGTTTCTTCATCGGTTCTAACTTTAAAAGTAGGATCTTCTTCGGCTAATTTTTGCAAAGCCGTACCCATTTTTTCTTGGTCAGCCTTAGTTTTAGGTTCCACAGCCACATGAATAACTGGTTCGGGAAAAGTGATTGATTCCAAAATAACCGGACGGCTTTCATCACACAAAGTATGACCGGTAAAAGTATTTTTTAATCCTACAGCCGCGGCAATATCTCCGGAATAAACCTCTTCAATTTCTTCACGATGATTGGCGTGCATTCTAACCAAGCGACCAATACGTTCTTTTTCACCCGTCATGGTATTTAAAACATAAGAGCCGGCTTTTAAGGTTCCGGAATAAACGCGGAAAAAAGCCAATTTACCAATAAAAGGATCAGCGGCAATTTTAAAAGCCAGACCGACAAAAGGTTCATTATCAGCTACTTTAACTGGTATCTCTTTAGTTTTATCACTGGGATCAAAACCCTTAGGAGCGGCAATATCCAAAGGAGAAGGTAAATAATCTATCACGGCATCAAGCATAAATTGCACACCCTTGTTTTTTAAAGCACTGCCGCAAAGAATAGGCACTATTTCAAAATTAACTACGGCCTGGCGCAAAACTTTCTTTAAATCGGCTACGGGTATATCTTCTCCAGCCAAATAACGGTTCATTAAACCCTCATCATTTTCACAAATTTTTTCTACCAATTCGGAACGATATTTTTCCGCCAATTCCTTCATGTCAGCGGGAATTTCCCCTTCTTGAATATCCTTGCCCATTTCATCCATATACATCTCGGCTTTGCGGTTTAATAAATCAATAATACCTTTAAAATTGGCTTCGGTACCAATAGGCAACTGCAAAGGAATGGCATTTTTGGTTAACCGCTCATGAATAGATTTAACATCGGAAAAAAAATCAGCGCCCATGCGATCTAATTTGTTGATAAAACAAATACGCGGCACGTGGTAGTCGTCGGCATAACGCCAATTGGTTTCTGATTGAGGTTCCACCCCGGCTACGCCGTCAAAAATAACCACGGCACCATCAAGCACGCGCAAGGAACGCTTTACTTCCACGGTAAAATCAATATGCCCCGGAGTGTCAATCAAGTTGATGCGGCAATCTTTCCAAAAACAAGTGGTGGCGGCAGAGGTAATTGTAATACCGCGCTCTCTTTCTTGTTCCATCCAGTCCATAGTGGTATCGCCTTCATGCACTTCGCCAATTTTATGTTTTTTACCGGTGTAAAATAAAACACGCTCGGAAACGGTTGTTTTTCCGGCATCAATATGGGCAATAATACCAATATTTCTGGTTTTGTCTAAGGAATAATCTCTAGGCATAAATAAATTAATTTTCCTGAAGTTTTTTAAAGACGCATAAAAATATGCGCCTTTTTTGAATTAAAATTATCTGGCAAAATGAGCAAAAGCCTTATTAGCTTCAGCCATGCGGTGAATATCCATTTTCTTTTTAATAGCTTCGCCTTGATTTTCTGAAGCGGCAATTAATTCGTTGGCTAATCTTTCAGCCATAGGCTTGCCTTTAACTTTTCTGGCCGCCTCAATTATCCATTTAAAAGCCAAAGCATTTTTTCTTTCTCCTCTCACCGGCATTGGCACCTGATAATTGGCGCCGCCCACACGACGGGATTTTGTTTCTACTGTCGGGCCAACATTTTTAATGGCCTCTTCAAAAACTTCCAAAGCGTCTTTTTTGGCTTTTTTAGTGATTATTTCAAATGAATTATAAACAACCTTTTGGGCTATAGTCTTTTTACCTTTACGCATTACGTAATTGATAAATTTAGCCACCACAAAATTATTAAATTTACTATCGGGTAAGATATCTCTTTTAGGTGCTTGTTTTCCTCTCATATTATAAATTATTTAGCTTTTTTAGCTCCGTACAGTGAACGGCTTCTTTTTCTGTCAGAGACGCCTTGGGTATCAAAAATACCGCGCACTATGTGATAGCGCACGCCTGGCAAATCTTTAACGCGTCCGCCGCGGATTAAAACAATGGAGTGCTCCTGTAAATTATGTCCCACACCTGGAATATAAGCGGTCACTTCCATACCATTGGATAACCGAACTCTGGCAATTTTGCGCAAAGCAGAGTTAGGTTTTTTAGGAGTCATGGTAGTAACCTTTAAACACACGCCGCGCAAAAAAGGCTTAACATTAGTTGGCGATGTTTTTTTGCGATGCAAAGTATCCAAACCATAATGCATAGCCGGGGCTTTGCTTTTCTTTTTAATTGTCTTGCGTCCTTTTCTTATTAATTGATGAATTGTTGGCATACGTAAATTACGTAAATAAAATTTAAAAACAAAAGAGATTTACTCTTTGCGGCAACTCTACGGTTTTACTAGACAAATGCAGTTTGGCTAATAAACCTTTTCTCTCCACAAAGCTTGAGAATAGTATATAGAAAGATGGAAAAGATGTCAATAGCCGGCTAGTTTAAATAATCACCGGGGAAATAAATCCCTGTTTATCAATAAATCTTTTAGAAATTATAAAATTTTCCTTTAAACCTAGTTCGGCTGATAATTTCTGCCATTTTTAAACAATTTTTCTAAATTGCCATGACAGCGCCCAACTGCCCCCAACGTGCCTTTATTTTTTCTGCAAGACCAAGTATCATAAATAAAAGATTTCTCAAAGATTGGTTCAATTACTCGCGCCACAGCGTGATGCAAAAGCCTATCTCTCATGCACGCCTTATGAATAATGCGCGGTTTGGGATCACGAACACGTTTCATTTCATAACCACCTTGTTGCCAACTGTCCGTTTGCAATTCTTCTTTCAAATCAGTTATATTATCTTCAAGATTAAAAGCAAAATTTTGCACATCAATTCTTTTTTTCTTTCCGCGCAAAAATTTTTTCCAGGCTAAAAATAAATTTTCAACTGAAATTATTTCATCAAAAATTTTATGACATTGAACCCCCCCCCCACGGTTCCGTGATAATTTTCAATCGATTGTATGATTTTTTGTGTTTTTGGTATGTCCATAGCAAAAAATTTCCTAAATACGATAGATACACAATAGCCAAAGATATTTTTAATCTTTTACTGGAAATTCTGATACAGATAAAACGCGCGGAAGTTACCGGCCAAACTTACAAAATCAATCAGCTTGTGGAAGCCAGCAAAAAACTGGACGCTATAAAAATTTTAATCCGTCTAACCAATACTCTGCAACTTGTTGATGACAAAAAATATATTACCACTGAAGATGAACTTATACAAATTGGTAAAATGATAGGTGGTTGGATAAAATCCTTAAATACCAATACAAGAACGCCGTAGCATTCTTGTATTTTTTATCCGCTCTTCGGAGAGAGACGCCCAAATTGCTGTTCGCGTTGTCGGGTTTCCAGTTGTTCAAGTTCGCGCCACCCGCGTCACAGTTGCCAACGTTCACCAATTTGCCATCGGCGGATCGCTCTTTCCGTTTGCCTATCCAAAATGCGCAGTACGCAAAGTTTGTTTTACTAAACTTTGTTGCTTCACCAAAAAACAAACGGAAGCAGGGCGGACAAACAAATTTTTATGGGCAAACCAATACGCTGGTTTGCGCTGGTTGTATTAGCCCAAAATTTTGGATTCCCTCCCGC